>NZ_JACJQX010000069.1:0-17694 GCF_014696895.1 Chroococcidiopsis sp. [FACHB-1243]
GAGTTTCGTCTGGTGCGATGGCTGATGACTCATTTCGATGTATTTGCCGCTCATAGAGCTAAATCTGGCTTCATTTGGGCATAGAAAACTTTAAAGTCCCAATAGTAGTAAGCAGCCGTATGACCGCAAGGCACGGCACCTTGAGATACCACATTCAGCACTTCCAGTGGCGGCGCTAATTCACCCGCAGCACGGGGCGTAATCTTAAACTTACCGCCTGTGAGTGCAGCGACGCGATCAGCAAATGTTTTAGCACCGCCAAAGATCGTATCGAGAGCTTCGGGCCAACTGGTCGCCATCTGCCAGTTGAGAGTGGGCAAGTAATTTACATTCGAGCGGGATGCACCCGCCGTCGAGCGACAAGCAGATAAGGCTGCACTCATGCCAGCACTAGCGATCGCGGTTTGCAAAAATTGTTGACGTTTCATGCTTGTCTCCTAAGCTTTTCTTGTATTTGTGAGATTGTAAGTTTGTTCTAGTTTGGTGCTGTTCTCATCTAAACCGATTGTGCGATCCGTTATTTAATAACGTGTAGAAAATAAAATGTAGAGGCTCTTGACGATGGCAATAATCTAACCTGATAAAGTTAAAATTTATTAGAATTTTATACTTCCAACTCCTTATGAAAAGGAGATATTTTATAAGTACAGCCCGATTGCAAGAGCGTGCATAAAAACCGTTTTGAAGAAGTATATAGTTTTACGCGCTAACTACTAAATTTATTTATTATAATTGAGATTTCTTTTTTTTACTCTTTAAATCTATTATTAGTAGACATCTCCACAATAGTAACGTTTTCTGGTAAAAGAATATAATAATGAGTTTTTGCCCCAGAAATATGAGTGCAATACTGAATCACATTGAATCGAATCCTAAAGAAACACAAAGGTTGATTGGTTTAGAATACGATCGGCTAAAACAATTCATTCAAAAAGCCAAGCAATTACATCATGAGAAACAAGCTTTATCAGAAGCTAAGAAAACTAGAATCATTGCAGGTGGAGGTGGTAGGAAACCTAAATTGTCGCTGGAAGAACAAATAATTTTGACTTTAATTTATCTCAGGCATCTGACGACGTTTCAGTTGTTGGGTATCCAGTTTGGAGTAAGTGAGTCCACTGCAAATGATACATTTAATTATTGGTTGCCATTAGTGGAAGAGTTGTTACCATCTAGTTTAATCGAACAAGTTAAAAAAAAGAATCTGACGCTGAAGTAGTTAAAGAGATGCTCGCAGAATATGAATTAATCGTAGATAGCTATGAACAAGTCAGGGAAAGACCTGGAGACAACAAAGAACAAGAAAAGTACTATTCTGGTAAGAGGAGTAATCATACATTTAAAAGCCAGATGATTATTTTGCCAGATGGCAGAGATATTATTGATGTTGTTGCCGGACTCCCAGGACCAAAAAGCGACATAACATTGTTCCGAGAACACCGCGAACGCTTCGCTCCAACACAAAAATTTAAGGGAGATCTAGGATATCTAGGAGAAGATTTAATTGCGACTCCGATTAAAACACCGAGAAATGGCAAGTTAACAACGGCTCAGAAACAAGAAAATCAGGAGTTTTCATCCAAACGAGTATTTGTCGAATATCGAATCCGTTCGGTCAAAATATTTCGAGTTGCCCAAGAAAGATTTCGACTTAATTCCCAGAATTATGAACGAGTAATTCTGACAATTTGTGGCTTAGTCAGGTTCCGAATTGGAGCGCTAATATTACCTGCATAAAAAAGTGCAGACTGGGCAAACAAACGTCACTTATGTTTAGATATTTTCCTTTTAGTTCTTAACTAAAACTATCTCAAGCCTTAGTTATATCGTGAAAACTCATGATTTTTGAGTTGAGCAAGCGCAGGCTATAAGCTATCTACATCAAGGTGTTGAATCTTTTCGGAGATGTCTATTGATGAGCAGCCTACCATTTTTTGCACCAGAACCCGAGTATCTACTATTGTGTAACCAGATGTTCGCTAGCGATCGATGCATATTTTAACAAGTTTTTGTAGCACCATTAAACATCGTTGCATAATCGCGGGCGAATGTTTCAAAACTACGCGGCACTTTCCTAGTTGCATCCTGCACGCCAGAGGCGATCGCGGATGCTTCACCGCGCCGATAATGGGCATAGTCTTCGATCAGTCCCTCTGCTTGCCAAGTTGGAAAGCCAACGCCGAGTAGTGCGTCACGCATCGCTGCGGGCGGGATATTGACGAAAGCAATCTGGCGACCGATGGCGGCTGAGAGATATTCTGCCATTTCAGTATGAGTAAGTGCCTGCGATCCGGTGAGATCGTAAATTTTGCCTTCATGCCCAGTTTCAGTCAAGGCAGCTACAGCAACCTCGGCAACGTCGCGTACGTCGATCGCGCTCACCTTTGCATCGCCTGCTGCTGCGTAAAAGGCGTTCCGCTCTACAATGGTCGATCGGAAGTTTAACAGTCCCTGCATGAAGAGATTTGGGCGCAGAAATGTATACGCCATTCCTGACGCTTGAATCGCCGCTTCAACTGCCGCATGGTAGCGCAGAAAGCGTACTGGTGAGTCTGCATTGGCTGCGAATTGCGACAGCTTGACAATGTGTACGACACCGCTTTGCTTCGCCGCATCTACGAAAGCTATTTGTTGCGCCTGGGCGTGTTCCGATGAGTTTGTCACTAAAAACGCTCGTTTCACACCTCTGAGGGCAGCAAGCAACGTTTCGGGACGATTGAAGTCTCCCTCTACAATTTCGACATTAGCTTCTGCAATCGCATTGGCTCGATGGCGATCGCGCACCATCGCACGAACTTGCACGTTTTGCCCTACAAGCTGCTTGACAATTTCTTTACCGTTATTACCCGTTGCTCCAGTCACTAGAAGCATCTGCTCGTTCCTCAAATGTGACTTCATAATCTGTATAATAAGGGCAATAACTTATATTTACAACTCGCATTTCAGAGTATCGTTTCATGCCACTTTAACTCTATACAACACTGCACAAATAGTTTTACCTGATTCAGATTTTAGTCGGATTTGTGTAAATAGGTAAGTAAAATTGTGGAATAAACTTTTGTTTTTTCAGTTCGCAAAAATCTTTTATCATCTAATTTTTTGAAGAGATTGAAACTTCGTCAACACTCTTAAATAGTTACTTAATCTCACCATTCTTGGTAAAGCTTTTGGGCATAAAACATAATTTCTTCATGTGGTAATCGAATCTTTGCTGACTGACGAGGATATGAATTTTCAATCGCTTGTGTATCCTGCTCTACCACCGTTGCAACAGCAGTCAACATTGATCGTTGCAATAGCGGTTTAAATACCGGATGATTGAACTTGGCATAGACTAGCACAAAAGTTTTTGTTCGCGTTTCTGTTTCTGGGTACAATACATGAACTTGCAAGATCTCTCCCAGTGGAAAGCTGGTTCTAAACGTGGCTAATGTGGGAAAGGCATATTCTAAAATTCCGGTATAAGTCTTGGGTATGGTTAGGATGGCGGGATTGCGGCAGATATCTTTGAAGGTGGCATCGTCGCGATCAAGTTCTTGCACTACCTTTACCCAGTACCCCTCATGCTCAAATACGGGAACCCGATTGGCTTTTATGCCGAATAATTTCCGATGCGTGCCCAATGGATGATTATAGTCGTAGCCGATCGACAGGTTATCTAGAAACGTTCCCCGAATACTCTTTTCCCCAGCAACGCCCAGAAAAGTCATGCCATGACTTATATTCTCAATTAGATTCGGCACTGGAATTTTAGCACTCAAACCTCCATACGTCCAAATGCAGTCGCCCTGAATAATCAACTCTAAGGGAGCCGTCAGTTGTTGCACTCCAGTCTTGCCAGGTTGGTGCAACCGTCCCTGTCCGTCAAACTCCAGAGCATGAAAGGGACAAGTAATGGTATTTCGTTCGCGGCAAATCCAACCGTCCGACAGCGGAGCCTGCATGTGCGGACAAACGTTATCTAGCGCAAACACCTCTCCCTGCGAGTTTTGCCAGAGGGCATAATCCTGCCCATTCAGCGAAACTTTATGAGGGTTGTCGCTCCCCAGCATGGAGCGGTGGGCAATCAACCAGGGCGCACCAGGAAGGATAGTTTTCATAACAGATCGAAAAACAAATAAGGAATATGAAATTAGGCACGCGATGAGAAAAGGGTAATCCTAAACAGTGGAGTAAGGAGCCGTCAAACAAGGGGGTAAATTCATCCGTCCTTTGCGAACGATCGTTCTCAATTGTTGTGAATTTTCTGCCATAGAGATAGCTACAACCAATTACTCACTGCAACGGCGAGTTAAGTAAACTTTAGAATTACTGAATCAAGATATAACAGTTTTAACTAAGATTTGTGAAAAGAAATACAAGACAATACACCTAGCCTACAAGTCTAAAAGCAAACAATAAGCGCTCGGCAAGTCAAAGCTGCGATCGCAGAACTACAAGAATTTATCGCTTTTATGTTCTAGCAATCTTATGCAACAATGTTGTTCGAGTAGTTGCTATTTTACCAAAATAACCCTTGGCAATTAAACGGAACTGTGAAACAATTATTGGCAAAAAGTTAGAGCAAGCGATCGCATTAACAATTTGGCTCTAAGTCAAACTCTGCGCTTTCAAAGCCTCGCCTTTATGGTACACCAGCTTCTCAATAGTTGCTAAGAACAAATATAGATTGAGATCGCTTGCCTACATGGACACTACTGCAAGACGCTGATTCAAGCAATAAACCTAGCCTAATCTATGCAAACCAGCTTCTTTACCGCCGTTCTGTTGCCGCTCGGTCTAGCGATCGTCATGCTAGGCATGGGGTTAACCCTCCTGCCCGAAGACTTTCAACGCGTCACCCGCTATCCTAAAGCCGTGGCGATCGGTCTAGTCAGTCAATTGCTCTTTCTCCCGGTTGTTGGCTTTCTAGTCGCTTCGCTCGTCCCGATGCGCTCGGAAATTGCCGTAGGGTTAATGGTATTGGCTCTATGTCCTGGCGGACCGTCTTCCAACATGATTACTTATTTGGCGAAGGGAGATGTTGCTCTTTCTGTGACTTTAACGGCTTTGAGTAGTGCGATTACTGTATTTACAATTCCCATATTTGCAAATCTGTCATTACAACATTTTGTCGGACAAAATGCGGCGATCGCGTTACCGATTGGACAAACTATGCTGCAAATTTTCGCGATTGCCATATTACCAATTATTTTGGGAATGTCGATTCGGCAAAAGTTTCCTAACTTAGCCCGCCGACTAGAGAAGACTGCGAATCGGCTTGCCGTTGCCTTCCTCGCTTTAATTATCGTGGTAATTATGATTCACGAGTGGAATCGCATCCCCAGTTTTATCGCCCAAGTAGGAATTGGAGTAGCACTACTGAATATAATCTCAATGGCGATCGGTTTTTGGTTTGGTAAGTTGTTTAATTTGACATTTGCCCAACGAATCTGTATCGCGATCGAAGTGGGAATTCAAAATGCAACGTTGGCGATCGCCATTACTGCCGGACTGTTAAAAAATCCCGATATGGCTGTCCCTGCTGCCGTTTACAGCTTATTTGCCTACGCCACCGCCATTCTTACCATTTTTTATGGCAGAAAAGTTGCCCAGAGGAGCGATCGAGCGGAGACTTCGCCAACAGAAAATCTCTCAGCTAGACCTTAGCCGTGCTATACGACAAAATAAATTCAATCGAATCTTTAGCAATCCTCCTACCTTTTTTTGCTCGAAGTTAAAAGCTATGATTTCAAAGCCTCGCCTTCCTGATGGTTCGCCAGCTCCTCGATGGCTGCAAAAAATCCAGTATGCACGTAATTCTATTGCCTACATGGATGCTGCACAGCGTTACGGAGACATTTTTAACGCTCCTGTAATTGGGAATTACGATGCTGTTTTATTCATCAGCAATCCTCAAGCACTACAGCGCATTTTTACAAGTGACACTAAGCAATTTATTGCGCCGCCAAACCAACTCTTGCAACCAATTGTGGGAGATTACTCCGTCTTCACGTTAGAAGGTTCTCGCCATCGCCGAGAGCGTCGGTTGTTAATGCCTCCTTTTCATGGAGAACGGATGCAGGCTTATGGACAATCGATCTGTGAAATAGTCGATAAAGCAATGAATTCACTATCAATTGGCACGCGGTTTTCTGCTCGTACTTTGGCACAATCCATCTCTTTAGAAGTTATTTTAAAAGTTGTTTTTGGGATCGATCAAAAAGACCGTTTCGATTGTCTTAAGTCGGTGTTGGTTAAACTCACAGATGCACTCCAATCTCCTTTAATTGCGGGTTTTCTTTTCTTTCCGTCCTGGCAAAAAGATTGGGGAGCGCTAAGTCCGTGGGGATATTTTCGCTCTGTGCAACGACAGGTGAGCGAACTGGTGTACGCTCAAATTCAGGAGCGCCGCAGCCAGAATCAGGCGCTTGGTTCAGACATTCTGAGTCTAATGATTTCAGCCCGCGATGAGACAGGTCAACCGATGACCGATGCCGAATTGCATGATGAGTTAATTACGCTACTGATAGCGGGTCAAGACACGCAACGGCGATCGCTTGGGCGCTGTACGCGATTCATCGTCATCCACAGGCTGTCGAGAAGTTGCTTGTGGAACTAAATCGCTTGGGTGAGTCTCCAGAGCCAACAACTATTGTGCAGGTACCTTATCTCACAGCCGTTTGTCATGAAAGCCTACGCCTTTTCCCCACTGTTACTCTCACCAATCCTAGAGAAGTTAAAGAACCTGTAGAATTGATGGGTTATCAACTGGAGCCTGGAACGAGACTTTATGGTTGTATCTATCTAACTCACCAGCGCCCAGATCTTTATCCAGAGCCTAAATTATTTAAGCCAGAACGCTTTCTAGAACGACAGTTCTCTCCTTATGAATTCTTCCCGTTTGGTGGCGGTGTGCGTCGTTGTATTGGGGAAGCATTAGCTCTATTTGAGATGAAATTAGTTTTAGCAACAATGCTGTCTCGTTATCGATTGGCAATGGCAGATCGAGATCTTGAATATCCTCAGCGTCGCGGTGTGACTTTTGCTCCTGCTAGAGGGGTGCCGATGGTTTGGAAGAAAAATTACGAGTATAACTGACTTGGGCGATCGCTCCTTGGGTAGAGATTTGACTCTGCCACCTAAATCCAAAGGCTTTGAGCATTCTAAAATAGCACTCTGCAGGAAATTCTCAATCGTCTGTTCGACGACGAGTTGCAAAATACTTCTTGTATTCGCACCTAGCTTTGCCCTGCAGCGGATAGGAAAGAGCCAAAACCACAGGGATTGCTAACATAGCTAACAAAATCGCTGATATTACAAATACAGTGAGTGTAAATGGCGTTGCAATCTCAAGTACCGAAGCTACTAAACCTACTCCGAAAGGTAATAAAAGACTTAATGCAACTGCTAAAGTAACGCTACACTGAGTGCGATAGACATATCTTGCGATCGCAACTCCCATAATACTTAAAACAATCTAAGCTATAACGTTCATGTCAATTAATTCCTTTGCTGAACTAATAGTAAGTAAAAGCAATCTAGGCGCTATGCCAGAGCGATTTTGAAAAAAGTTGTTGCAATCTGCTAGCAAAAGCGATCGCCAAGTAGTCTATTTCTCACTTGATAGATCGTTTGACTAGGTTGTTTAATTAATTTCTTAAGTTGCACCCAAATTAATAGAGCGCGACTATTTCATTGACACTGAATCTGAGCCTCACGACACTGACGATTCGGCTTTTATTTCAACAATTTGGTTCTCTTGATCGCTCCAGTAAATCAATGCTTTAACTTTAAAATCTTAATCAAAGCGTCTTGCTCATTGTTAGAAATCTCGTGTAAATTAACTTATGCACAATAAACTTAACGTTACTTATTGGCTATATACTGTATAAAAACTAAAATACCTATCTGTATTGAGTTGACAAGGTAGCGAGAGTGTGAGTGACCACAATTCAAATATTTGCAAACCGTATTCTCGCAAGGGTGATGTCGATCGCTGATACAACCTGCTATTACGCAGATATACAAGGGGGTCATGTGCGAACAAAGAAATTCTGTTGCAGCACTGCCAGTTTTACCCCATGCAAGTCCGATTAATATCGCAGCGCTCTTGCTAGCACTAGCATGACGAAAGCCGCCAGTAGCGCCCCCACCACAATGCTAAAAATTGCCGCATCGAAACTACCAGTTACTGCCACAATCGAACCAGGAATTAGCGAACCGCCAACACCACCAAACAGGATGGAAAGCCCGTTGTACAGTCCAGTCCCCGCACCGACTCGGTTTGAGGGTAACAAGCGTTGTACTAGCGCGTATTCTTGTGCGCCGTAAGCACTCTGGAAAAAGACTGCGATCGCAAAGCATAAAATCAATAGCCACAGTACGTTGGCATTAGAGGCAATGTAAACGAATACGCCCGCGATCGCAAATCCGATACTGGCAAGTAGGGCGCGTCGCTGAAGTTTGTCACCCAAATAAGCCATCAGCGCAATTCCGATAATTCCCGCCGTAAAAACGATTGCTAAAGGATAGCCCAACCGCTCGAAATCAATTCCTTTGGCGCGGTTGAAGTAGGTGGGCAACCAATTGAGCATACCGAAGGCACAGAAAGCATTGAGCGCACCGCCGAGGGTAATTAACCAAAATCGCCAATCTCGTTTGTAGTTTGCCTCTGGCGCGTCATCGACTAATTCACGATCGCTGTGCTGCTGGTGCGGCTCGTCTTCTACAAAGAACCAAACTAAAGGCAGAGAAATCAGCATTCCAACTGTACCGAGGACGGCAAAGGCGATCCGCCAGCCGACAGCTTGGATAAGTGGGATAATTACCAATGGTGCGCTAGCAACAGCAAGAATAATTCCCGCCCCCCAGATGGCATTGGCACGCGATCGCTCGTTGGCAGGAAACCAACGACTGGTAATTGCACTCAACATTGGAATATGTACCCCTTCCCCAAATCCCAGTAGCAGACGCAGGACGATTAGTGCTGTCAGAGATTGCCCCAAGGGGGCGCTGAGAATCATTGAATAGAGAGGATGCGGCGATCGCGGCGATGACACTCCGTTTAGGTCCAAAGCGCTCTGCAAGCGGGCTGAGCAGCATATTTGACAAGGCGTAGGACAAAAAGAATGCTCCCAATAGCCATTCACCATGCGCCCCAACTTCGCGATCGCTCCAACCAAAATCGCGGGCAATACGAGGCAGTGCTAGAGCCAGATTGTTGCGGTCTAAGTAGTTGACGAATAACGTGACGGCAAGCACCAGAGAAATGCGCCAACGGACTACCCCAGCAGATTTAACACTAGTAACTGACATTCTTACCAACCCAAACTCTAAATGAAAGAAATTGTACTGTATAGTTAATAAAAATTCTGCTGAAGTTCTTGACTGAAAAGTATTTTTCTATCAAAAATAAGTTCGTGAAGTTGCGAAAAAGAATTTTTTGGCATCTGATATAAATCTCTAATTTCTGAAGTATTTACTCGATTGAATCTTCTTCAAAATAATTGAAACAGTTCTCTTTTTGTGGTACTTTTCTCAAGATAGATATGAGCGATCGAGGATGCCGAACAATACAAGTAGTAAAGTATTTATCCGCTAGAGAGACAAACAAAGATCGTACAAGATGAGAATTCAGCAAGCTGCTACTCAAATAAGGTAGGAGTTTCCTAGCTTCTCACCTCCTAAAGTTTTTCAACACAATTAATTGAGAAAACCGATGAAACGTCAAGTAAAGTTTTCCTACTTATTAGCCATTCTTATGGCTACGAGTCCAGCACTAGCACAAAATAGCAATCTGAACGATGCTTCAAAGACAAATACTCAAACATTGGGAACGCTAGAATTTGTGCGGACGCGTTGCTCCACTGACGGAAGAAATGTCTATACCCAGTGGCAGGGTTCTGTTTACGCTTTTGTGCCGCAGGAGAAGCAACGGAAACTGTTTAACATCATTGAGATGAACGTTGCTCGTTGCCTACAAGATCGGCAGGGTCAATGGTTTTTAACCTCGCGCGAACTAAATTTTTACCTAGACCCACAGACAAATCAAGTACTAAACTACTGGCAAAATCCCTGGACAAAAGAAGTTGTACCAGTTGTCCATGTTGCTAATAATCCAGTTCAGCATGACATTGGAGGAGAATACCTCGTTTTTGTCAATGGTGAAAACGTTACCTTTTCACTTAATATTCCTCTAACCTATCCTAATGTGTTAGCCAACGAGTCAAAATTTCAAGAATACAGTTCCCAACCACTTTATCAAGCTGGAGAATTTTTTAAGTTTACCGTTCCCAAAAGGTACGTGACAGATTCCTCTACAACTACAGTGCCTCTGGTTGCTAGTACTTGGATGCGCTTAGGACCTTGGCTACCTTGGATGAAAATGAAGGATCGGTCAGGACAGCTTGTCTACAGTGCCACTACTAGAAAATTTCTCGATTTTGAAGAACTTTCCCCTACGCTTCGGCACGTGATTCAAGCGCGACTTCCCTTGTATCAAGAAGCACCACACTGTTTTCTGGCAACTAGCAATGTAACTTCTTGGACTTATTTTCGCCAACACTTTAATGACTATCTTGAGGGCGCACAGTTTCCCGTAGCAGAACAGAGCGACCCACCCTGTAAGGAAGATTCTGTCGTAAAACAATGATGGGGTAAAATAGTTTCTTAAGAGAAAGTCTTCCTGCCCGAATCTGATAAGGGCGCATCTAAAGGTTGGGGGAAAGGATTTGCAAGAATAGAGGAGAGTACAAAAAAGGGCACGCCGATGCAGGCTCGCCCTCCACAAATAAAAATTCTGACTCTATGCTAACGCTAACCAAATCCCATGCTAAGCGAGAATTTGGAGTGGCAATTGTTGTTCGAGAAGCTGCAAGCAAGTGATACCCTTGCCAAGATAGTATTAATCGCTTGGCAGATGGGCTTGTGGTTGGCAAAAATCCTAGTCGAGCAACAACTGGCTGAACGTGCCCATCAGTCAGCGAGTTTGGGCAATTGCGCCAAGTGCGGTAGTCGGTTACAGAGCAAAGGTTTTGTGAGTCGTCGCATGTTGACACGCTTTGGGATGGGTGCAATGGCGACGACGGATAGGGCGATGCCCAAATCGATGTCTAGGCAGTCAGTACGCCCCGTTCGATGCTGAACTAGGAATTGCGCCTTACCAACAAAGCTCAACTGAATTAATGCGCTTAGGCTGTTTACTAGCAGTATTGATGCCGTTTGAATTAGCGACATGGGTATTGCAACAGGTAAGTGGAATTCGGTTGAGCAACGATACGTTATGGCAGTGGGTGCAAACGTTTGGTCAGCAATCAATGAAGCAATTGTCAGGGCAACTTCAGCAGTTGGCGGAAGGAGTTGAACCAATGCTAGAGCCATTGGACTCCACTGCCCTCACCCTGCCGTTAATCATTGGTGCTGATGGAGTAACCGTTCCGTTTCGGTCATCCCCAGGCACAGCCAGTGGTAAGATCGTAGCCGCGAGAAATCAAAATCGCGATTCTAGCACGGCTGGGTCAGCATCTGACCCGCTCTGGTAAAACTGTGACTCGAGTGCATCAGCGTCGTGTAGTGGCTGTGTTGGGCGAGATCTCTGCCTTGCAATCCCGATTGCAACTGGAAGCATTTCGTCAAGGCATTGTCCATGCCTGCCAAGTCGTTTGGATTAGTGATGGCGCTAGAGGCTTCTGGCGGCTGTTCCAACAGAGTTTTGCTGATTGTGCAATTGGAATCCTCGACTTTTATCACGCTGTGGGACACTTATGGCGTGTAGCTGATGCCTATGGTCAAAACAATGGACGCACTCCACAGCAGTGGTTTCAACGCTTGCGTCATCAACTGCGGCATGGTTACGTGCATCGCATTCTCAAAGAATTGAGCTATCTGTTGCAGTATCGCTCAACACCTGAGTCTGCTAAACCCGTTTTATTGCAGGTGCGCGATTATCTCCATACACATTTCGATCATTTGCAATATCGCTCCTTCAAACGGATGGGGTTACCTATCGGCAGCGGCATGGTTGAAAGTACCTGCAAGTGGTTAATTCAACAACGTTTCAAAGGTGTAGGTATGCGTTGGAGTGAGACTGGGTTTAATCATTTGTTGCATCTGCGTCTTGCTTGGGCAAATCATCGATTTGATGCTTTGTTTGCTAACCACTCGTTAGCACCGACCCTGTTCTCCCCCAACCTTTAGATGCGCCCCTTCAATCTGTTGCGTCGGGGCTTGCAACGCTTGCTCAATCCAAACGGATAGCTGTTCTGGAACCTTTCCAGTCATTGCTAACGGACTGAGATAGTACTGTGCTTGAGCTTGAATCCAACTCCGGGTTTCGAGCGCGGACAACTTACAATCACCGACAAACAACAGTCCTGTTTGCTCTAACGTCTGTTGCACTTGTTCGATGGCTGGAACATACAATCCATCATCGGCGGTTTCGCCACTCACCACCTGGGTCACGAGCGGCAGTCCCAGCGGGTCAAGCACCCCCATCATCACTTTCACTTGCGGCAGAGTCGGGTCGTCCTTGCTGTGCCTAAACTGAAACAATCGCTCTGGTTCGCTCACATGGTGACCATTCACCGTCGTCGCATCCAATCGCACCGTTTGCGGACGCAGATCGTACACTCGCAAAATCTGACGACTCAACGCTTGCTCAATTGCTACCCAGGTTTCATCCTCACTCAAGCGGCGCAACAAAATACTCAAGCGGTCATCGCTAAAGTCAGTCGGTCGCAGTTCTAGATCGCAAACTTGTTCGATGCTGTAGCATCGTTGGTCTACCCATTCTTGTACCCAGACTTTGCGGTGGTCACCTTGGGAAATAATTGAGCATAACCCTATCGTTGCCACCCATCCCCAGTCCAGCCCTTCCTGTTTCCAGTGCCGGGGCAAGTGCTGATTCAACGGGTCTGCTAGCCCGACTCGCTGCATCTGATGCAGCAGCAAGACCACATCATCGATTCGTTCTGAGGTGAGGTTGAGCGCGTCTGTCATGTTCCAGTTAAAACTCTGGATTCTATCTTGGATGCTCCTTCCAGCCATTGCCGCTAATTTAATCTTTTCTCTCCCTGATTACGCGAACGGTGAGTACATCACTTCTTAACCGAAGCCAAGTGGTCAGCCAATCAAATCAACCACAGGCAAACGCTCGAAAATCGATTGAGACCTGCATTTCAGTCTCGGTGCGGTCATCGCCCGCCCCACCACACCCAGGCGAAGCCTGCCGCAAGCACCGCCTCCGCGACGGCCGAGCGGAAGATGCCAGCGGTGACTCGTCCAGCTAGGAACTCGAAAAGTCCGAGACACGCGAGTAGCGCGATCGCTCCGCCCGTGACCAGACACACCGCCGAGCGGAGATCCGAGGGGGCAGCCGCTTGTCCGAGGAAGAACATTAGGGCGAGGCCGAGATAGAGCGCACCAATCCGACGAGATACGACAAGTGAGCCAGCGGTCGCCTCGATGCCCCACTCCTCAAGCACGGAACCCCCGGCGAAGATGAAGCGGAGTCCGAGAAGGCAGCCAGCACATGTCATGATGAGCGACATTAATTGAAAGGTCATTGTCAGTCTCCCTGTTTTTGGTGAAAGTGGAAGCTCCTCCGTTGCTGAAGAAAAGAGGGGGCATTGCAACATCCTGGGCTAGAAATACTCCCACGAGACCGCTTGTTCGAGATCGGCAATCAAACCCGATGCAGTTGGTTTCTAGCTAAGCTTGGTTCTTGTGATGGCACTTGAGGCTGTAAGGTTGAGACTAAGGAACATACTCAGCCATCCAAAATGGGCTTGAGCCTCTGCTGCGGATATGGATTTCACTGGCACATTCAAGCCTCGACCAATAACTTCAGCGATATCCCGCATCGGCACACCTTCTTCGGCGACGGCATGATATCTGGCACCCGCTTCGTTTTTCTCCAATGCCAGCCTGTAAAGATGAGCAACATCGGAAACATGCGCCGCCAATCCAGTGAGTCCGTCTCCCACATAAGCAGATACGCCTTTTTCTCGCGCTACTGCGATGATATAAGAGACAAATCCTTGCTTGATGGGGTCATGAACTTGCGGAAGACGCATGACTGAAGCGCGAACCCCCTTGGATACGAAAGCAAGTGCAGTTTGTTCTGAAACGCGCGGGGATGGAAAATCAGGTGGCGGAACATCGTCTTCGGTGGCAATCTGACCAGGCGCGGCTATTCCCGCCACGCCTGACGTTACTATCAGAGTGCGATCTGAACCGACGAGAACGGAGCTTAAAGCTTCGATAGCACGGCGATCGATCTCACAATTCTCAGCGAATTTCAAGAAATCGTGAATGAATGCCAGATGAATCACGGCATCCGCAGCGGCTGCCCCTTGACGTAAGCTATCGAGGTCTTCCAGCGACCCGCGATGAACGTCTGCACCAAGCGTAGCCAAAGATTTTGCGCCGTCATCCGATCGAGCCATGCCAAGGACGTTGTGTCCGGCGGCAATCAATTCCTTGACGACGGATGTGCCGACAAATCCGGTTGCACCAGTAACAAAAACACGCATGGGGAAAGTCTCATTAGTTATGGTTGACAGAGTTTTCTAAGGCTTCATTGCACATGAAACCACTATAATCTTGCGCTTTATTAGGGTAAAGTAGTTAGTTTATACGGGTATATTAACTAACACGATGTCCAGGTCGAAGATGAAAGAAAATCAGCTTGGCACTTATTTGAAAGACCGTCGCACCAAACTTGACCCAGTGGCTTTGGGTTTCCCGATGGCGCGACGACGCACGCCGGGACTACGGCGCGAGGAGGTTGCCCAACGTGCTAATGTCAGTGCCACCTGGTATACCTGGCTCGAACAAGGGCGAGGCGGCGCACCATCTGCTAACGTCCTTGACCGCATCGCCCATGCGCTACTATTGACGGAAACAGAACGCGAGCATCTTTTCCTGCTGGGTTTGGGAAGAACGCCCGAACCGCATTATCAGCCCTTTGAAGGGATTACGCCGCGTCTGCAACGCCTTCTTGATGCGTTAGATATTTGTCCCGCCTTTATCAAAACGGCTACCTGGGATATCGTTGCTTGGAATCGAGCCGCCTCCGTGGTCTTAAGCGATTTCAGTAAGCTTGAAGCCTCTCGAATGAACCTCCTCAAGCTCATATTTATCGATTCGCATATTCGGTCAGTACAGCCCGACTGGGAAAGTGTTGCACGTTCGATGGTCGCAGCCTTTCGAGCCGAAACATTGCGAGCTGGCGCGACGGAAAGCGTCAAGGTATTAGTTGACGAGCTTTGCGACCTAAGCCCTGAATTCAAGGAGATATGGCAAAGCAACGATGTAAAAGGTCATGGCGGAGGTACAAAGCAGTTACATCATCCAGTAGCCGGACTGCTTACTTTGGAATATTCAGCTTTTGCTGTGGATGGTAGACCTGACCTCAGCTTGGTTATTTATAACCCGGCAACACCTGATGACGTAAATCGAGTTCGATCGCTGCTTGAATCATCGTCGAAAAAATTAAAATAGACCCGCTATACGGTTACTTCAACAACTCGCTAATGAAAAATTTATGTAGGCGATCGTCGCGCTTCTGAGGCAGATGAGTGGGTTGTCTCCCTCGACCGAACGACGATAGACTTCGCTCTAAGTAATTGGTTACGCCTGTCAGAAATACCACGCTGATCTATTGCCAACCTTGAACGATCGCACCGCCGAAGATACTGCGGTTGATCTCCTGGGTGAAAATGCTGTAGGGGAATCCTGAATCGATCTCACTGCTGTCATCCAATGTCTGGAGTTGTTCTGGGGTGAGGACGATCTCTAATGAGGACAAATTATCGTGCAACTGCTCCAACTTACTGACTCGCTTGAATGAGCGAATCCGAGGGTGCAATCGAGGGTATGAGAAGGACGAGCGGGTGGCTGTTCGACGATCGAGGATGGTGCGGTCGTAACGGTAAAGAACTCGCCATCCGTATCGGCATAAGAGCCAGTAATCGATAGCTCACCGTTCGCGTTAGCAGTAGCATAAATCATAAATTTCCGATAATGGCTGAAAGCAATGCTCCATATAGCTTTACACCAAGTTTCTGAATCTACTCATGCCGAGAGGCGATGATTTTGACTGGATGCGACGCGATTTGTTTTCCACTTCACGCTGAGCGCTGTGGGCATCGGCAACAAATCTTGAGGCTTTGACCTGGCTGGGTCGCAATGGTTTGAGCTATGTGGAGCAAAGGTTTCAGACACATTTTGGAAAAAATGACTTACAGATTGGATTACGCGAACGGTGAGTGTGAAGGTCAATCCTGATTTTTTACGAGGAACGAATTAGCCCTACGTCTGTTGGGAGCGATTTGTAGAGCCTAACTTTTTGTAGAGCCTAACTTTATTTTGGTAAGGCAAAAAAGTTAGGCTCTACAACAAGATTTGCTACCTCCTGATAGGCAGCTGCTAATTCAACAATGCTTCAAAACAGAGTTGGTAACTTGATCGGACTCTAAGCGCGAGCGCTCTTTTTTGACCGCGAAGCTTGAGCTTGCTTGACGAGTACGGGTCTAGGTTTTTTCTTTTTGTGCTTTGGATCGTCCATGCGATCTGAAGGCGGACGACAGCTCTCGCAGTAGAGAGGACGCGAACCGTAAGACTCCCTCTCGGTCGGCTGGCTGCAAGAAAGGCAAATAAACTTGTATAACCGCGTGTGGATCGTGCGCTCGTGCGCCCGAACTGTGTATTCTCTAACAAAAACCTTCTTTGATGGCATGAACTAA
This sequence comes from Chroococcidiopsis sp. [FACHB-1243], assembly GCF_014696895.1. NCBI lineage: Bacteria > Bacillati > Cyanobacteriota > Cyanophyceae > Chroococcidiopsidales > Chroococcidiopsidaceae > Chroococcidiopsis > Chroococcidiopsis sp. [FACHB-1243]. The sequence goes on from NZ_JACJQX010000069.1 coordinate 16,728, forward strand.
GAAAAGGCGAAAATTTGCCCTACAACGACTATATTACTCTTTACCAATTTGTGTTAACTCTTCTAAAAAAGCAACTAACATTAATCTTGAGAAAAGAGCTTTTCTAACTCGGCTAATAGCTTCTCTATTTGCTTCTGCTTTTTGGGATTGTCCCAAACTTTCGATCTTTTGGCGAGGCGATAAGCTGTATCCATCCGACTCTTAAGTGATGAAGATTGACTGCGATCGCTCTTGCTTGCATTGCTAGCTGTTATTTGAGTAATCCGCTCTCTAATTTGAGTCAGGGATAGATCTTCGGCGATCGCTGACTCTAGTAATGCCTGACGTTGTGCTAAATCGTTGACTTTGACGTTGTGCTAAATCGTTGACTTTGGCGATCGCTCTGGCTTTAGTATAGGCAATCTTTCCCTGGCGTAGGGCATCCAAAACTTCATCCGGTAAATTTAGTAATGGTAAGCGATTGGTGCGAAAGCTTTCCGGCGTAAATTTTCCTACCGTGTTAAAAACCTCTTGTACCAACTGCCATTCTAAGCTGTGGATAACGTTATCCACAGCGTTACGTTCGGGATGAGCGGCTTGATTGAGCAAAGCGATCGCCGACTCGCACGATAGATTTAGTTTTAATGCCACTAGCTGTAGGATGCCTTCTGTTTCTTCAATTGGGTTTAAGTCTTCTCGTTGTAGGTTTTCTAGCAGGGCAAGCTGCAATGCCTCGGAATCTTTTAACTCTCGAATCACTACAGGAACTTTTTCTAGACCTGCCGATACAGCAGCTCGATAGCGCCTTTCTCCAGCTACTAGTTCGTACTTCTTGTCTAAGAGCGGACGTACCAAAATTGGTTGGAGAATTCCATGCTGCTTGATTGACCCCTCTTCTGTTGCATTGGCGAGATAAAATAAGGAAGGAAGTGTTAGAAGCTAGACTGTGACTATGGTTGAGCGTAGAGAGCCAGTATCAACAGTAGCG
>NZ_JACJQX010000007.1:0-190627 GCF_014696895.1 Chroococcidiopsis sp. [FACHB-1243]
TATAGGCGGTTCTCTGTGCTTGCTACCCAGTTACAAAACTGTTCCCACAAGGAAGCGCTTTCGCGTCTTTGTAATGTGGTTGTCATGGTTCTATGTATTGCTAATTAAACAACAGGAATGTTGCTTGTTTTGGTATGAATCAGGCTCCGTACTTGGTTGCCTGTAAATATATCTTTACACAACTTCAGCAAAAATTTCACATATTGCTAATTCTATTAAGTAATATTAAAGCAAGATATATATAAAAAAAAGTTATATTTAGAGAGAAAAATTCTGTCTGTAGGCAATATTCACAATAAATCCATAGCGATCGCAGCAACTGAAGTGAGCGCAGTCACTGCTTTGTCAAGCAGAATTGGTAGGCAAATAGTTGGTTCAAAGTAGTATAAATTTGAAAAATCCTCAGTGAGGAAATATTTAAATGTAATGAGGTATATTTCTAAAGGGGGATGAAAAAATTTAGATTTTAGCAGACCGAGCAAGGGACTTAAACAGTCGTAATTTTCGCGATCGCGCCTCCTAAAATAGAGGTAAAGACTCACTCCAGTCGAGGTTTAGATGCCTACTTCCAATTCCAACCTCAAAGAAACCGCAGGCGTAAAAGTATTATTTTTTTCAATTCCCAATAATTTTCTATTGCAGCTCGGTACTGGCTCTCTACTACTTGGGCTAGTTGGAGGTAAAGCTGTAGCTCAGGCAGTCACAGCTATTGGGCAAGCCAGTGAAGAAGTATTTCGTGGCGATCGCTTGCCAGTTTTGCCATTTCCCGAAACAGAGACGACATCAGAACCTAGTGACGCATAATTTGCATCGTGCCTAATTCGTCAGGATTTCGATTAAAGATAAAGATTGTCGCTTCGACAACGAATTAGGACAGCATTCAACTCTACAATTATTAATTGTTCCTGGCTCTACTCGAACAGACCCTATGACTTCGCTCCTCCACTCCCATGATGAAGCTTTGACTATCAGCACCTCTCCCTTTGATTTGTTCTTGAGGCAACGCCTGCAAACAGTAGAGGAGTTGTGGGAGTCTGTTCTGAAACAAGAATGCGGTCAAGAATTAGTGAATCTCTTGGCGCAATTACGCGATTTATGCTCGTCAGAAGGACAGGCGATCGACGAACAAATATCGGAAGTCGTTCAATTAATCTCTCAGTTAGAATTGAACGAAGCAATTCGCGCTGCGCGTGCCTTTGCACTCTATTTCCAGTTGATTAACATTGTCGAGCAGCACTACGAGCAACGCCAGCAGCTGAGTATCAGTCGCGCTTTGCATCAAAAAGCAGCTAAGCAGCTACATCAAACGCCACAACCCACTTCCACAATTAACGAACATCAAACAGCAGATGTAAATCGAGATCCTGGCGTAGAACTGTTAGAAAAAAACTGGCACGCTACCCAGCAGCAGCAAAAACAAGGAACTTTCCACACCTTGTTTCCCCATCTACGGCAGATGAACGTACCGCCGCAGCACATTCAACGGTTAATCGACCAGTTAGATGTCAGATTAGTCTTCACGGCGCACCCAACCGAGATCGTCCGCTCTACAATTCGGGATAAGCAAAGACGCTTAGCCAAGCTACTGCAACAGCTCGATCGGATTGAGGAAAGTACGGGCAGTATTGAAGGTGCCAATCCTTGGGAAGCAGAAGCCCTGCGGGAACAGCTCACAGAAGAAATTCGCCTCTGGTGGCGCACTGACGAGTTACATCAGTTTAAGCCAGCCGTGTTAGATGAGGTAGAGTACGCCCTGCACTACTTCAAAGAAGTTCTGTTCGAGCAAATTCCCCTACTGAATCACAGATTTAAACACGCTCTAGCAGCTGCCTTTCCCCGCTTGCGCCCGCCTAGTAATAACTTTTGCAAATTTGGTTCCTGGGTAGGATCGGATCGGGATGGCAACCCTTCAGTAACACCCCAGGTTACGTGGCAAACGGCTTGCTATCAGCGCCAGTTGGTGTTGGAAAAATACATTCATTCAGCCAAGCGACTGACGAACTTATTGAGTATATCGCTGCACTGGAGCGATGTCCTGCCAGATTTATTAGAATCTCTGGAGCAGGATCGGTTGCAGATGAACGAAGTGTATGAAGCACTTGCCCTGCGGTATCGTCAAGAACCGTATCGACTCAAGCTTGCCTACATTTTGAAGCGACTAGAAAATACATTCGAGCGTAACGCGCGCCTGTACAACAAGAATCTGCGCAAGCAAGAAATTCAAGAAGAGAACGTCACTACGGCAGTCTATAAATCTGGGCTTGACTTTCTCGCGGAATTACGACTAATTCAACGCAACTTGTCAGAAACAGGCTTAAACTGCCGAGAACTGGACAGTCTGATCTGCCAGGTGGAAATTTATGACTTTAACCTAGCTCACCTTGATATTCGCCAAGAATCTTCTCGCCACGCTCATGCTTTTAATGAAGTGTTGGAATATCTACAAATTCTGCCTCAGTCATATAACGAAATGTCAGAAGCAGAAAGAGTCAAGTGGTTGTCGGGAGAATTGCAGACTCGTCGTCCGTTGATTCCCGCCGAACTACCTTTTAGTGAAAAAACCAACGAAGCGATCGAAACTCTGCGCGTCGTACGTCTGTTACAGCAAGAGTTTGGCGTGCAGGTTTGCCAGACTTACATTATCAGCATGAGCCGCGATCTGAGCGATCTGTTAGAGGTGTTGTTGTTGGCTAAGGAAGCTGGACTCTACGATCCAGCAACAGGAATCGGCACGATCCAAGTTGTACCTCTATTTGAGACAGTAGAAGACTTGCAACGCGCCCCTAGCATCATGCAACAGCTATTCGAGCTGAAGTTTTATCGCGCTTTGTTAGCGGGAGGGTATAAGAGAGCTGGGGGAGCTGAGGGAGCTGGCAAAGACAAGGCAGACAAGGCAGACAAGGGGGACAAGACAGGCAATTCAAGTCACAAGTCGCAACTAATTCCGAATTCCGAATTCCGTTCACGCAGTGTAGCGTCAGCGTCTATTCCGAATTCCGAATTCTCTCCCCTCACTCCTCACTTACAAGAGGTGATGTTGGGTTACTCAGATAGCAACAAGGATTCTGGGTTTCTCAGCAGCAATTGGGAAATTCACAAAGCGCAAAAAGCACTCCAACAAGTTGCCGAACAGCATGGAGTCGATTTGAGAATTTTTCACGGACGCGGTGGCTCAGTAGGACGCGGTGGTGGTCCTGCATACGAGGCAATTTTGGCTCAACCCGGACATAGTATTAATGGCAGAATTAAGATTACCGAACAAGGTGAAGTTTTAGCCTCTAAGTACTCGCTGCCAGAGTTGGCGCTTTACAATTTGGAAACAATTTCGACTGCCGTGATTCAGGCTAGCTTGCTACGCACGGGATTTGATAATATTCAACCGTGGAATGAAATATTAGAAGAGCTAGCAGCGCGATCGCGGCAACATTATCGCGCCCTAATCTACGAGCAACCAGATTTTATCGACTTTTTCCACCAAGTGACTCCGATTGATGAGATCAGCCAGCTGCAAATCAGCTCTCGCCCCGCCCGACGACAAGGCGGAAAAAAAGATTTAAGTGGTTTGCGGGCAATTCCTTGGGTATTTAGTTGGACGCAAAGCCGTTTTCTCTTACCCGCTTGGTATGGTGTTGGCGCAGCTTTGCAGGAATTCTTAAACGAGGAACCCGAGCAACATCTCAAATTGCTACGTTATTTCTACATGAAGTGGCCCTTCTTCAAAATGGCAATTTCTAAAGTAGAGATGACACTGGCAAAAGTAGACATGCAAATCGCTCATCACTACGTCAAGGAGTTATCGAAACCCCAAGACTTAGAACGATTTGAGCGGCTATTCGAGCAAATTTTGCAAGAGTTTCACCTCACAACTGACTTAGTACTGAGTATTACAGGTCATAAACGCCTGCTCGATGGCGATCCAGTCCTACAGCAGTCCGTACAGTTGCGAAGCGCGACGATTGTACCGTTAGGATTTTTGCAGGTTTCATTGCTGAAGCGACTGCGGCAATACAGCAACCCGAGTACGACAGGTATCATCGATTCTCGTCATAGCAAAGGCGAATTATTGCGCGGTGCGTTGTTAACTATCAATGGAATCGCTGCTGGGATGAGAAATACTGGTTGATTGGTAGTGGGTAGTGGGTAGTTGGTAGTTGGCGATCGCATTTACAAATGACCAATGACAAAAGATCGATGACAAACAAAAAAAGAATGTTGGTTTGTACGTTTGTGGCATTGGGAGCGGGATGTTTTAGTGCGATCGCAGGTGGGCAAATTAGTGCATGGGTACACCAGCAAAACTGTCAACAGTTCCAGTGGGGAGGCAAGGAAATTTGTCAAGCTTGGGTGATACCGGGAGCGCTCTGGCAAGGTAGTACAACTGGATTTTGGGTTGGCGAAGTGGTAGGTGCGTTACTGGCTGGTTTAGCAACAGTGCAGCAGAGATCGAATGACTCCTAACTCTTGCAAGGGCGGGTTTTGGGCAAAGATTTCTTACCACAAACGCTGAATCTGTTGCTAAACCCGCCCCTACGACAACTGATAACTGATAACTGTTCACTGGTCGCTGGTTGCAGTAGGTGTTTGCAAGCTCTCCCAACTCTTCCACGTATTGGTATTTGTGTCAAAACAGCGCCAGTTCAACTGTTCTGCTTCTTGGTAGCAAATCAAGACGCGGTGGCTATATGGGTAGCTGCTACTGATGTAAGATACTACTTGTTGTAGAGGGGTTGTTTTGCGACTGAGCCGCCTAGCTACAGCCTGGTTGGGGCATTCAATTAGCATGGCTGAGTGTCCGTCAATGTAAGTCAGAGAAAAGACAGACATGCGCAAAATTGCCCGCAACCAACTTTCAGTATGGTCAAAATACTCGTCTACAATCCTGTTAGTAAATGCTCTTTGCAACGAACGGTCGTTGGAGTTGGGTTTGAGAGAGTCTGACATAGTGACGCTTGTGAGTGGCTGGCTTGAGGTTAGATCGAAAATGTTGAGAGTGACAAGTAGGCGATTCTCTTTGGGATAGCTTCGCTTCACGCACAACCGAGCAGATTTTTTCCATTTGTAACAGAAAAATTCCTGTCGATGCTTTTTGTTTTGATTTTGCCAATCTCTCTTGGTAGAATGCATCCGTAGATCTTCTCATATAGCCATGTCTGCGGAAACGTCACTAGATAACACTTTGGGAGCGGATGCTGTCGATCGCGCGATCGCGGATGGGATCGATTTGGACGGCTCCCCAATTCCTCCTGTCAAGTTGGAGCTTTACCATCAAGTCATGGCGCTAGAAGCTGGAAGACAGCGCAGTGGCGTGTCAAATACGATGCGATCGCGGATCGTGCGTATTGGTGCGAAGCACATCCCCCAAGCGGAACTCAACCAAATGTTACTCGACGCTGGTTTTGCTCCACTTAAGGATAAGGAAGTCGCTTTTTATTACGGGAATAAATAGAAGACAAGGGGGACAAGAAAGACAAGGGGGACAAGAAAGACAAGGAAAAATTAAAACTATTTTCTTCCCCTACTCCCTGCTCCCTGCTCCCTCAATTACCATTCATAGCCGCGCTCGACCCAATAGTACCAATCTTCGATCGCTTCTAACGTGTCGTCATCAACTTCCATTGGTACGACATCATATAAAGGTACGGCAAAAGTATCTTCCGTACCCTCTTCTTGATAAACAATTTCTACATACATATCGTCTTGGCATTCCTCTTCCGATGCCATTCCGATAACTTCGACTTCTTCACCTTCGATTTCTACTTCATCTTCCGAATCAATCGGACGCTCTTCTGAAATCCAAATGGCGTTGAAAGGAAATTTAACTTGGCGATCGAGATAGTAATACCAACCTAGTCGCCGTTCTTCTTCGTCATAAGCATCAACGACAACTTCCATTTCGATTCTTTCTTCTCTGCTTGCGTCGATTTCCAACTCGGACATGGGAAACCTCACCACAATGGGCTGAGTGTAAACATTACCAAGCACAAACATTTTAGATGCTAGCAATACTAGCTAGACAATGAGGTTAAAAATTTTAAAGCGCCAAGTGTAGAAATCACTGGCAAAAGATGAATTTAACTTTACCTTAAGTTGCGATCGCGTCAACAGTTTTGCAACTCATTTCAAAGAGGGCGATCGAATTAAAAATATTCGCCAGAACGATAACGTTAGGCTGCTGTACAACTGGGTATCGGTAAGAAGAGTTTATGTACTTTTATCCTGTTTTATAAGTCGTGGATAGATGATATCGGCAGTCAAGACAATTAATGCGTGAATTGGCAGGATAACTAATAGAAGTGTTGAAAACCGCGCCATAGCCATCACGCCTTCAACAATGGGAGACTGCGGAGCAAGCCAGTCGAAGGCTGATTCTAAGAAGTTTGCAACCTGTTCCTTTCCCTCTACACACAACCAGGGGCTGTGAGCAACTATTGCACGTTCAGGCTCCCAAGCACGAACGGTCTGAAGAGAATTACGCAAAGATGCTCTGTCAAAGATGTGCGCGAATTGCACGCCACGCGGTGTATGCTGATACATTTGGTTCCACCGAGTGGTAATGCGCGAAATAGATGAAAAGGTCGATGGATCGAAGTCCATGACCAGATCGGTAAAGACTATGATACGTGATGCTAGATGGAAAAAGACAATCTCATCAAACCATCCGTTCCCCGATCCAAAAATGCACTGCTCGATCTGACCAGCCCATTCAGGTTCAGGCGTATTTGTAGATAATGTTTTGTAAAAGGTTATGTCCTTGCGCTTTAGAGCTAGTCGCGGAGATGCATAAAGTTTGGCATCAGGATACGCTTGGCTCCAGTCTCCGAGGTACAAGTGGTGTAGGTGATTGGGTGAGACAAAGTATTTTACAATCCCAAGCAGATTGATATCAGTACGAATATCGGGATTGAGTTGAATTGGAGAAAGAATGAAAAGGCTATTGTCATTAAGGCGAATAACAACTGAACGATGCGTATAGGGATAGCGGGGCTGCATCGGAGGACGGAAGCAGACGCACTCCTTTGCCTCAATTGTCCAAATGTTAGAGGCAACTTGAATTAGACCACTTTTTGGTTTGTTAGGAACTAGGCGAAAGCTTTGTACCACGAAGTACCTCGGCTTAGATTCTATGTGAATTGGGATTGGCTACGGTATTGGCGGCTTCACCGATGATTCAGTTCTAGCGGACGCTCGACAAACTACCAACCCCAACTACCAGGAACGCCTTTAAATGGTCCGACAATATTGTTCGTAATCCAGCCGCCATAAAAGTTACCTGGCTGAGGCTGTACTTTTTCCGCATCGACATAGCAAGCATCCATGACATGGGCATAAAAAGCTACATAATCCTTAATTGTGGCAAAACTTGGCGTTGGGTCGGGATAAAACCAACCTACATTCTCAGCTTGTTTGTCGCCGACAACAATAGTGTAATATCCCGCTCGACCTTTCCATTCGCAAAAACTCGAATTGGGTGTTCTGACGAGGTACTCCATTTTAATATCGCTAGGAGGAATATAGTAAACCGGAGGATGGCTGGTTTCGAGTACGCGCTTGGCATGGCGAGTATTGGCAATTTCTACACCATTGAAAATAATTTGAATCTGCTTGTTGACATCCTCCAAGCGAGGAGGTCTAGGGTAATCCCAGACTGATTCTTGACCAGGAGCAGGTTGAATGCGTTGAGGATGCGCCATATGCTAATTTTTGTAGTTATCAATGTTTGAAAGTAGATATTGTTGCAAAGAGCCGATCCCCTAGCCCCCTTAACAAGGGGGAATCGCCCATAGTCCCCCTTAATAAGGGGGGTTTGGGGGATCTTCTGCGGCATAGTCATAAAGAATTGGTATAGCCTAAATCTTTGTGGGTGAAAGATTTAGCATTCGTCCCCGTGTAGGTAGCAGCGATGTGTCCGTCGCCTGTTAGCTGGTATTTGTATGTAACTAATCCTTCTAAACCAACAGGACCACGGGGTGGTAATTTGTGGGTGCTGATGCCAACTTCTGCACCAAAGCCGTAACGGAAGCCATCAGCAAAGCGAGTCGAACAGTTATGATAAACTCCTGCTGCATCGACTTGGGCTAAAAATGTTTTTGCCGTTGTCGGATCTTCAGTGACAATCGCCTCTGTATGGCGCGATCCATAAGTATTAATGTGGGCGATTGCTTCTTCTAGAGAATCTACCACCATTATTGACAAAATCAAATCGCTGTATTCCGTCGTCCAATCTGCCTCGGTTGCTGCGGCTACATCGATAATTTTGCGAGTGCGATCGTCTCCGCGCAATTCTACCTGACGTTCTTGTAACACACGGGCAACTAACGGTAGAAATTCAGGGGCAATGTATTGGTGTACTAATAGAGTTTCTATGGCATTGCAAGCAGCGGGATAATGGGTTTTGGCATCAACAGTAATCTCTACTGCTTTGGCAATATCAGCTGCTTTATCTATGTAAGCGTGACAGATCCCATCTGCATGACCTAAAACAGGAATGCGGGTATTTTCTTGTACGAAGCGCACGAAAGAGTTAGAACCCCTTGGAATAATCAGATCGACATATTCATCTAATCGTAACAGCGCTATTGTCTCTTCTCGCGTTGTCAGCAATTGGACTACGGCTGGATTAATTTCTGTTTGAGAAAGTCCGTGGTGGATCGCTTTGACGATCGCCTCGCAAGAACGCACGGCTTCCTTGCCACCTTTGAGGATGACACCATTTCCCGATTTGATTGCCAATAAAGAGATTTGAATTGCCGCATCGGGTCTAGCTTCAAAAATGACACCTAGTACTCCCAAAGGGCAAGTAATTCGCTGAAGAATTAACCCTGTATCTAATTCACGGTGAATCTGCACCGCACCCACGGGATCGGGTAATTTGCCTACATCTCGTACCCCCGCGATCGCATCTTTGAGTTTAGTTGCATCCAATTTGAGGCGATTGTAGAGTGGTTTGGCAATTCCTTCCGCTTCAGCCGCTTTGCAATCAGCCGCATTTGCTGCCAAAATTTCCTCAGCTTGGGCTTCTAACGATTGAGCGATCGCTTCAATTGCTCGATTTTTCGCTTCGGTAGATAAGACTGCGAGTTGACGCGCTGCATCGCGAGTAGAAAGAGCGATCGCGCTGAGGGAATGGGATTCGATCTGGGTGGCAGTCATGAATCGATCTCAAAGATATCCAGCCAAAGTGTAACAAAATCTGGGTGCTGTTTGATGTTGAAATAAATTGGTAATGGGTAATGGGTAATGGGTAATGGGTAATGCTAGACAAAATTACGGTGATTCAAGGTGATATTACTCAGTTGCAGGTGGATGCGATCGTCAATGCTGCTAATAATTCACTATTGGGTGGTGGTGGCGTAGATGGGGCAATTCATCGCGCGGCTGGCTCCCAGTTGTTAGCAGAATGTCGTCAGTTAAGGGGGTGTGCCACAGGTGCAGCTAAAATTACTCAAGGGTATAACTTACCAGCCAAATGGGTGATTCATACAGTCGGTCCGGTGTGGGAAGGTGGCGATCGCGGTGAGGACGAACTTTTAGCAAGTTGTTATCGCAGTAGCTTGACTTTAGCAGTGCAACATGGAATTAAAACCATTGCCTTTCCCGCTATTAGTACGGGCGTGTATCGCTTTCCTATCGATCGCGCCGCACAAATTGCTGTGAGCGAAGTTCAGGCTTTTTTGTCTACCAATGATTCGATCTCGCAAGTCATTCTTGTCTGTTTTAGTCAATCGACATGCGATCGCTTTCTTAAGGCGTTGCAACAAGTGGATAAAACATCGCTAGATTAGATCGGCGTATCTATTTTTATCGGGAGTCGGTAATCATTGTAGAGACGTTACATGTAACGTCTCTACAATGTGGTTTGTCCCCTTGTCTCCCTTGTCCTCTAAATAGGAGATAAATAATGTCAAAACTGCCCAGCAACAAGATCGATCCCGCGCCTATGACGGCGGATGTTAGCGTTGTGGATCTGATCGATAATTACTTCACGGCATATAACTCAGCAAGATTGCGGGAAATCTGCCAGTTGTTGAGTCGAGAAGTATTTCGCGAGGGTGTCACTGTAGGGTTGAGCCTATCGGGAGCAATGACCCCTGCTGGATACGGAGTTTCAGCCCTAGCGCCTCTAATTCGTCATGGTTTTATCGACTGGGCGATCAGTACTGGTGCTAATCTCTATCACGACATGCACTATGGGTTAGGTTTTGAACTGTATAAGGGTAATCCGTTTGTAGACGATGTGAAGTTGCGTCAGGAAGGCACGATTCGCATTTATGACATTATGTTCGGTTATGACGTGCTGCTGGAAACGGATGCTTTCATTCGTAAGATTCTTCAAGCGGAACCTTTCCAAAAACGCATGGGAACGGCAGAATTCCACTACTTGCTGGGTAAATACGTCCGTGAAGTTGAAAAGCAAGTTGGGGTAAAGCATTCTTGTTTACTGGCGACGGCTTATGAATGTGGCGTACCGATCTATACTTCTTCGCCTGGAGATAGTTCAATTGGCATGAACGTTGCAGCTTTGGCTTTGGAAGGCTCAAAATTAATTCTCGATCCGTCGCTGGATGTGAATGAGACAGCTGCGATCGCCTATTCTGCTAGAGAATCTGAAGGGAAAAGTGCGGCGTTAATCCTTGGTGGTGGTAGTCCCAAAAATTTCTTATTGCAAACCCAACCCCAACTTCACGAAGTACTAGGGTTGGAAGAACGGGGACACGATTACTTTATCCAGTTTACCGATGCGCGTCCCGATACTGGCGGTTTATCTGGAGCTACCCCCAGCGAAGCTGTCAGTTGGGGAAAAATCGATCCTGAAGAACTTCCCAGTACAGTTGTCTGTTATACCGACAGCACGATCGCCCTTCCCCTCGTTACCGCATACGTTCTCAACCAGTGTCCCCAGCGTCCCCTGAAACGCCTATACGATCGCCGCGAACAGATCCTAGAACAACTCCGCACCGATTACTTAGCTGCTAAAACTCAACCTACAGATAAGATTCCGGCTGCGGTGGCTGATGCTGCTACAGAACAACCGATTGCGACTTATCCCTGTGGAAGAGTAATTCCACAACATTCTTCGTGAAATTCAAAAGTAAGGTGGACGTTGCCCACCTTACTAAGAAATCTTATCTATCATCAGATAGATGAATTCAAAAAATAGTATTATTTAAGTATCAAATAATACCCCAGTCGCCAATTATTAAATCTTGTTCTTGTTACAAGATTGTCACTTTGATTGTTTAAGATACAAGGCGGCGCGGTTGAATAGTTTTATAGATTTCTCCATAAATCAGTTGCGATTAAATTTCATCCATGTTGCTATCAGTATTAGATGAATGTGAGAACTTTCTCATGCAAGCTTCATGCAAAACTTACAAAAATTCTTGAATATTTAGGTGTTGTTACTCTATCATTAAGATAAGTAAATACTGATGAATCTGCCTCTCAAAATCATCAAAAGAGTGGCTGGAAAGCTCATGGCTATGTTTTTTACTGCGTTGACTAACATCAAGCGCGATCGCTAGCTACTAGTCAAGGAAATATCCCGCTAACTTTCTAAAAGCGAACGGTAGCTTTGCGCTGCTTGTTAAAAGCTGTTTATTTTTGGTCAATTTGATAGTTAGTAGTAATGAAACAAACTTGAAAACAAAAAATCAAATTTTTTGATCGCTCAACTCTATTTTATTCGATTTTTTGTTAACTGTGTTACGAAAAATGGAGAAAAACGAGCCACGAGATCGGCTTTAAACAATAGGCACAAATGAAGTCAGTTATTAATTTTAGCCAATCAGATTAGAGGAACTGAAAAAGATTTAGGTAATTTCCGATCGCTGCTAGAAAGCGATCGATGCAATTCATAAATAGAGTCATAAATGGAGGAAAGCATGGAAATTCGGGAAGGCATCAAAAACAAACGCCCTTTCACTCGTGGCGTAACCAATGATTTTCTTGCCTCAATTGTCGTCTTTCTTGTCGCTCTGCCTTTGTGTATGGGGATCGCGATCGCCTCTGGAGTACCACCAGCAAGGGGCTTAATTACGGGCATTATCGGCGGGATAGTAGTCAATATTTTTTCCGGTTCACCCTTACAGGTAAGCGGACCCGCCGCTGGACTAGCAGTAGTCGTTGCCGAACTGATTCAAGAATACGGAATCGAAATGTTGGGTCCAGTGCTGCTATTAGCAGGTTTCATGCAATGGCTGGCGGGAGCATTCAAACTTGGGCAGATCTTTCGTGCCATGTCGCCAGCGGTGATTTATGGAATGTTAGCAGGAATTGGCGTGTTAATTTTTGCCTCTCAATTCCATGTTGCCATTGATGAAAAGCCTCATACCCACGGGTTAGATAATTTGCTTGCTATTCCCGCTTCAATTCAAAAAGCAGTCTTATCCCCTGCTGACAGCAACCATCATATTGCCGCACTTATTGCGATCGCCACCATTGTCATAATTATCTTGTGGGACAAGTTTAAACCCCAACGCCTGCGATTGTTACCAGGAGCATTAATTGGCGTAGTTTTAACCACGGCGATCGCCACTTCATTACGACTGCCAATCCAGTATGTCAACGTCCCTGGCAATTTATTAGAAGCAGTACAATTACCGCAACCTGCCGGATTATTTCGCTTGCTACACGCACCGCTAATTTTAGAAGCATTAGCGATCGCCTTTATTGCCAGTGCCGAAAGTTTACTCTCTGCTGTTGCCGTAGACCGCTTGCACTCAGGTGAGAGAACGGATTTTGATAAAGAACTTTCCGCGCAGGGAATTGGTAATATGATTTGCGGCGCGCTGGGGGCGTTACCGATGACAGGGGTAATTGCTCGCAGTTCGGTCAATGTTGAAGCAGGTGGAAAAACCAGATTATCGGCAATCCTCCACGGTATCTGGATACTAATCTTAGTTGTTGCTGCTCCTGGCTTGTTACGGATGATTCCCACCTCTAGCTTAGCGGCGATTCTATTGGTGACAGGTATCAAGCTGATCGAGATCGAACACATCCGCAAGTTGCAATTTTACGGGAAAGCTCCCCTCGTCATTTTCTTCGCTACCTTTGTCGGCATTGTTGTCACAGATTTACTCTCAGGCGTATTGATTGGCATCGTCTTAACAGCAATGACACTGCTGTACAAAATGTCTCGCTTAAATATCCATATGCAACGAGACAACAACCAACCTCGAATCGATATCTACTTAGAGGGAGCAGCAACATTTATTCGGTTGCCCAAACTAGCAGCAGCTTTAGAACAGTTGCCACCTCAAAAAGAACTACACGTTCACTTAGACAAGCTAGCTTACATCGACCACTCCAGCATGGACTTGATCTCGATGTGGGCAAAGCAACAAGAGCAAATGGGAAGTCAGGTAGTTATGCAGTGGAACGGTTTAGAAGATCGCTTCCGCAGACCGTTCTTACCTGGGCGGGCGATCGCTGCTTGATGTGGTGGTGCGTGTTTTACTTGCGAATGCGCGACTTGTGATTTGAGACTTGATTGTGTCCCTCTGCTCTCTTCCCCGATTCCCGATTTCTGACTCCCGATTTACAACGACAAGTAGAAGCTTATGAATTTGATTTTTCTGATTCCATTAGCAACTTGTTTTTTAACTGGCTGTCTTTGCCAAAAATGCCCAGGTGAAATAGCATATCTTACCGCTGTCATTGCAGTTATTAGTTTGATTTTGAGCCTGATTTTAGCTCCTTGGCAGCTTCAGCTATTGATAATCCTGTTTGTTTTTAGCAGTACTAGAAAGCTGTTGCAGCAAAATGAGTCTAGACTGCGATTGATGGATCGACAAAAGCAAGGCGATCGCCATTCGTAGTAACTTGGGCGCTGCTCAGCCGAGGAGATCGGAGTTTTAGAGGCGCTGTCTTGACCGCAAATATATACTGGACTCATCCGTTAGGTAGAGCTTTGAGAAAAATAACTCGCACCATTGGCTAGAGGAAAGAATCTGCTTGGCTTTTTACTATAGTTGGGTGGTTGAGAAAAATTGTGAATAGTTTGACAAATAGAGAGTAGAGAGCGCACGAGCAGTAATATCTACTTCAAGTAGCGATCGCCCAATTGCATTATGTAGAGGGAAGCCAGGAGTAACACATGACAGCCTCAAATGAAAAGCGTAAAATTCGCTATGCAGTAGTCGGCTTGGGGTGGATTTCCCAAGTCGCAGTACTACCAGCCTTTGCCAATGCTGAAAATGCTGAATTAGTGGCTCTGGTTTCCGACGATTCAACCAAGCGAGAAGATTTAGGCAAAAAATATAAGGTGCAAAAGACTTATTCTTATGCAGAGTACGATCGCTGTCTTGAGAGTGGTGAGGTTGATGCTGTCTATATTGGCTTACCCAACCACCTGCATCGAGAATACACCGTACGAGCCGCACAAGCTGGGGTACACGTACTCTGCGAAAAACCAATGGCAGTTACGGCGCAAGACTGCGAAGCGATGATTGCAGCTTGCCAAGATAATAATGTCAAACTGATGATTGCTTATCGCTTGCATTTCGAGCCTGCAAATATGCAAGCAGTAGAAATTGTGAAATCAGGAGAAATTGGCGATCCACGGTTTTTTAGTTCGGTGTTTGCTCAGCAGGTAGAAGCGGCGAACGTCCGCGTCAAGAAAGCATTGGGTGGCGGCGTTCTAGACGATATGGGCATTTACTGCATCAATGCCGCTCGTTATCTATTTCAAGATGAGCCAGTTGAAGTATTCGCTGTCAGTGCTAGCAAGCCAGAATCGCGCTTTCAGGAAGTAGCAGAAATGTACAGTGTCATTCTGCGGTTTCCCGAAGATCGGTTAGCGACGTTTACTTGTAGCTTCGGTGCTGCTCCCGTAGGAAGCTATCAAATCGTTGGTACAAAAGGAGATTTGAGGCTAGATCCCGGTTATGATTTTCAAGGAGCGCTGACGCATTACTTAACAGTCGATGGCAAAACTCAAGAACGAACTTTTCCACCTACCGATCAGTTTGCCGCAGAATTAATTTACTTTGCTGATTGCATACTACAAAACAAAGATCCAGAACCATCAGGGATTGAGGGTTTAAACGATATTCGCATTATCCGCGCCCTCGATCGCGCTATTGAAACTGGTAGCCCTGTAAAGCTAGGCAGGCTAGAAAAGCAACAACACCCCTCAGCCGCTCAAATTATCGAGCGTCCGCCGATTCAACAGCCAGAGTTAATTCACGCTGCCGATCCTTCAGGAAAGTCTTAACGATTAGTTATCGTGTCACGAATACTGAATCCGATGCAAGCAAAGGTGATTTTTTGTCCCCTTCTACTAGCTTTTTAGAATTAAATGCAATATTTTATACTGACAAGTCAAACTACTTGGAAAGCTGAAAACCGTGGTTGTACAAAGCTTTGAAAACTGAAATGACTGAGCGAAATCGGGCGCTTTTAGCAACAATATGATACTCGTGCAATGCGAACAGAAGACTGAAGCCCGAAAAGATAGTGCTATATGCGTTCCCAGTCGATTCCAACCACTGAAATAGAGTAGCGGTCGCGTATGATAAAAGTCATCTTTCCGCAAATATCACTAAGCCCCTAATAATATCATAAATAAGAGCATAGTTGGTTTACAGCGCAAACAGCACGTATATAGCTGAGAAAAGACGTCTATGCTCAAGAAGCATAATTTCAATTATTAATAAAAAATAGTTTTGTTTCGAGTAGTAAAAATTGCTACTTAAATCTTCTTCAACTACGCACACACTTTTTTTAAACTTCCTTTTCTTCAGAATTCTATTACAAATTATCAGAAAAGCTTGGCAAATATTTAAGCATTATTCTGGAAAGTAGCCAACTCTGCCTGTAGTGATTGAGTAGAGTAGCCTTTACATCATATTTTGTCATGCAGTTAGCCAATCGCGTTGCAATTCCACTGCGGACTCAGACTTTACCTGAACAAACCCCCGAGCAACAAAGCATAATAGTATTTCACTCTACAGGCTCTTCAAATTCACAATTATCACGCCCTCACTCTCATACATTTTTTGAACTTTTTTTTGTTGAAGAGGGTGAAGGTTGGTATTCAATAGGCGATCGCCCTATTTGGGCTAAACCTGGCGATCTATTTTTACTCGCTCCCGGTGAGGTTCACGATCCGAGTGGACTCGATGATGCAACTAAGTGGGTTGTTGGTTTCAGTGCCGAAGCTCTTAACCCTGCCCGTGCTGAAGCCGATATGCTCTTAATGTTACCCGATCGCCTGCTAAACTCATTTGTTCAAACTGAAAATGCCCGAACCAAACACTATTACGTTCCAACTGAGATTCGATCGCGCTGGTTAATTCTACTGGGACAACTCAAAAGCGAACTTTGCGATCGGGGATTTGGTTTTACCGAAGCAACTCGCGCTCTATTAATTCTATTACTGATAGAAACTGCTAGACTTGCTGCATCTGAACTACCTGAATCAAAAAAATCTTCGCCTCAAACTCGCCCAATAGTAAAACAAGTTTTGTGCTTTATTGATGCTAATTATTGCAATTCCATTGGACTGCAAGAAGTGGCTAAAGAGGTTAACCTTTCTCCTGCTTATCTAACTGACATGATTCGCCGAGAAACTGGCAAAACTGTACTAAGTTGGATTGTCGAACGTCGCATGACAGAAGCTCGTCGCTTGCTTTTAGAAACCGATCTGGCTGTAATTCAAATTGCCGAAGCAGTTGGCTATTGTGATGCGGGTTATTTCATTCGCCTATTTCGACGACTGAACGGCACAACCCCCCAGGCATGGCGAGTTATGTATCGCGGCTAGCATAAAAGTTAAAAATCAAAAGTTAAAAGTCACAAGTAGGGTGGGCAATGCTCACCCTACTAATTTTTTCAATAATTTAATTTAATAACTTGAATGTAAAGATTTTTTTCATTGGCATAAATTCAGTCAATTTGATTGAGGGTCACTACGGACATAAAGCATTATGGTTACAAATTTATTCGTGAGAAACAAGACAAAAAAAATAACCAATCGCACAAAAAAAATGTCCATTGATGTTCGAGTTTATCTTGCATAAACTAATAAATATAGAACAGATAGAGCTGGGGCGGTCGACCAATGTAATGCAGTCAAACGAACAAGACTTTAAAACATAGTTCTACTTAACAACTTCTTCAGTTAATGCTCTAATTTGAAAAAAATTGATGATTTTGCAAATAGTAGTTTGTGATTTCTGCATTGCACCGATCGCCAAGTTGAAAGATCGATACATTTTTGAAGGTTGAAATGGTGCAATCAGCCCTAATTCGAGGAAAAAAACAATGAGACAGTTTACAATTAGTACGACCCTAATGGGTAATGTGACTGAGATCAGAGAGCAAGAAGCTGCTTTTCATATTAAATGCCGTAGTGGTGACGAACTCGTCGTCAATGTGGGTAGAGAAACCCAATTTCAGTTCGTACAAAATTTAGATGGAATTAACCGCGATCGCTATCCAACTCCAGAAGGTTTCGAGAGAAATCCGTCACAGTTAGTCAAAAAATATATTCAACGCGATCGCTTAGTTGCCGTCCAAGGAGTTTATCTTGAAGACGATCCCAATCGCCGCCTCGATGCGCGAATTATTAATATCTTACATGCTCCTGACGGCAAATTCCTATTCGAGCAAACGCATTGGTGGTTAGTTCAAATTGCTCGTTTAGCTGATACTTGGTTAGGTTTCTTATTTCCAAATAAGATGACTTATGAAATTGATGATTTCAAACTGTATCAGACTAACTTAAATATTATCGGTTTGCGTACTGATGATAACTTGCAAGAAAGTTCGACGCTATCGCGATTGATCTACGGTCTATCTTCTGCTTACTTACTTACTGGATGCGAAAGCTATTTATCTGCGGCGCGTGCGGGAGTCCAGTATCAAAGAGAAACTTTTCGCGGCTTAACTAGCGATGGCAAACATTGTTTTTGGGCATCTGGTAAGCGTAAGACAGATTACAGCTATCAACTGTATATGACATCGCAAAATAGTGACGATCTCAACACAATTCCGCTCTACGAACAAATATATGCCTTAGCTGGATTAGCTCAATACTATCGAATTACCCTCGATTGGGAAGTACTAGATGATATTCAGCGAACAATTCGCACCTTTAACGATTACTATCTAGACCTTGAATCGAAGTATGGGGAGAATGCTTTTGGAGATTACTTCTCACACCTCGATTATGCAACCCTAAGTTGGGATAATGAGGCGTTAGGCGACAATCAAGCGAGGAAAAATTGGAATTCTATTGGAGACCATATTCCAGCTTATTTGGTTAATCTGATCTTAGCTCTTGAGCCATTGCCAAGAACTTGTGGCAACTTTGAAGAACTTCAGAAGTTTTTAAATATCTGCAAAAAGATTCTTCACACGACCAGCACGATTATCATCGAGCAGTTTCCCGATCCAGATTCGAGCATACCATTTGTGAACGAGAGGTTTTTCCGCAACTGGCAACCAGATCAATCTTGGCGCTGGCAGCAAAATCGTGCCGTGATCGGACACAACTTAAAGATTGCTTGGAACCTGACTCGCGTTGCCAATTACTACTACTTTACGGCTGATAAATCCATAGCTGATAACCCGGAAGCAGCAGAGCCAACAAAACAGTTTGCCGATAAGTTGATGAAGCTTGCAGATAAATTAGGTTCGACAATGGCTGAGATTGGTGTCGATCTATTCCGAGGCGGAATTTTTGATACTGTAGAGCGCCGTCCCAGCAATGGATTTCCATTAGAATTCCCTTGGAGCAACACGAAAGACTTTTGGCAACAAGAACAGGCTCTCCTAGCCTACTTAATTCTGCATGGTTGCAGTAATGAAGATGAGACGCAAAAGCAAAAGTATTTAGAACTTGCTCAAGAGACAGCCGCTTTCTGGAATTTATTCTTCCTCGATCAAGACAGCAAAGGGATCTTTTTCCGAGTCACCGAAAGCGGAATGCCCATAATTCAAGGTGGTTATGGGAATAAAGGCGGACACGCGATCTCCGGCTATCATGCCTTCGAGCTAAATTATTTAGCTCACATCTATATGAGTTCTTACGTCACGAAACAACCTTTCTGCCTTTACTTCAAACCGAATAAAAATTGTCGGCAGCGATCGATTAATGTCTTGCCTGATTTCGTCAAACCTCATAGCTTGCAAGTTAGCCGCATCAGCATTGATGGTAGCGATCGCGATGATATCGATCCCGATAACTTCCGAATTAATCTGAGCGAAAAAGAATTTCAACTCGGTTCGGAAGCAGAGATTATCGTACAACTGAAGCCTTTAAGCGCGTAGGAGCAAACAAATGACCGCGAGAATGCTTGAAGGCAAGAAAATTGCCGTACTCGTTGAGACTGAATACATTCCCTACGAGATTGAAGCATATCAAACACGCTTTGCCGAACTAGGTGCAACCGTCGATCTCATGTCTCGGCTGTGGGGAAATCAGAGCGTTCGCTTTGCCGCTGATGTCGATAGCGTAGAAGTAGCAGACCAGATTAACAGGCAAGAAACGTCCCTCGCAACACTAGAAGTCAACATAGACTTTCAAAACGTAGATCTCAATGAATATGCAGCTGTCATCATGGCTGCAAATTACACCAGCGTCCGCCTGCGCTACTTTCAACCCCCACAAGGACAACAAATCAGTCCAGAACAGACTCGTACCGCTCCAGCAGTCCAATTCTTTGCTAAAGCAATGGCGAATCCCCAAATTATCAAAGGGTTGCTGTGCCACGGCTTGTGGTTGCTTACACCAATGCCAGAGTTACTCAAAGGACGACGAGTGATTTGTCACGAAGTTGTCTTAGCAGACATCACGAATGCAGGTGCAATTTACGTACCACCCCCTGCTAATTCCGAGCCAAACGACCCCAAAAATATTGCGATCGACGGTGACATGGTGACGGGACGAGCAGGACATGATGTCAACGCATTTATCGATGCGATCGCGATTCAAATCAAACAGAAGTCGGGAGTCGTAGGGGCGGGTTTAGCCAATAATTCGCAACTGAGACAGTAAATCTTGGCTCGAAACCTGCCCGTACGGGAGTCGGGAGTGTTTGACGCACCACATTCTTACCAATTACCAATTACCAATTACTAAAAGAGGTTCCAATGACTAGAAAGATTTTGATTATTCTATCTGAATGGGGTTACTGGGGTGAAGAATTGATCGGTCCCCTAGAAACCTTCGATGCTGCTGGGTATCAAGTAGACTTTGCAACTCCAACCGGCAAACGACCCGTAGCCCTTACCCCCAGCATGGATGCTACATTCGTCGATCCGCCTTTAGGTCGTCCTGTCGTTTCTCAAGAAATGGCAGAAAAAGTCCGCGTTATAGACGACCCCAATAATCCCCGCTTAAATAATCCCATCAGTTTGAGAGATTGGTTGCCGGAAAGACCTTATTGGAGTTCTCCTAAATTTCTGCGGGAAATGGAAGCCTACTACCGCAGACTTGAGGAAATTCGCGAGCAAGATTTGAGCCAATACGATTCGATGTTAATCGTTGGTGGTAGCGGTCCTCTGGTGGATTTGGTCAACAACCAAAGAGTCCACGATTTGATCCTCAACTTCTATCAAATGGATAAGCCCATTGCTGCCGAATGTTACGGCGTTCCCTGCCTTGCCTTTGCCCGTGACATCAACGATCGCAAAAGCATTATCTGGGGCAAGCACGTTACAGGTCATTGTTTGGAATATGACTACAAAGACGGTACGGGATTTATGGGAACGAACGTCGATCCTAACTTAGGCAATATTAACTTCGGTCCTCCCTTCTATCCGCTAGAGTACATTCTGCGCGATGCTACGGGACCAGAAGGGCAATTCCACGGTAACGTTGGGCATGAAGTTTCAGTTATTGTCGATTACCCCTTCGTCACAGGTCGTTCCACTCCAGACTCCTATGCAACTGGTCAGCGGTTGGTGGAGGTTTTGGAAAAGGGATTGAGACGGTACGGCTGGTAGTGGAGAGCTGAGGGAGCTGAGGAGCCTGAGGGAGAAAAAACGCTACACCCCAACCCCACATCCTTTCCCGACTCCTGTACGGGCGGGTTTCGCTCCAAGATTTACTGTCTCAGTTACGAATTGTTGGCTAAACCCGCCCCTACGAATCCCTCTCTAAAAGGAAAAAAATTATGGAAAAAAGAAACGGACGATTTGCAATTGTCGAACAATTACTTGCCGATGGTATCCGCTACATGTTCGGCAACCCTGGTACTTCTGAGGAAGGGTTTCTCGATTCGCTCGGCGATTATTATCCAGAATTTGAATACATTCTTGCCTTACAAGAAACGATCGCGGTCGCGGCTGCTGATGGCTACGCCCGCTCTACTAAAAAGCCTACCGTCGTGCAACTGCATAGCGGTGTTGGTCTGGGAAATGGCATCGGCATGATGTATCAAGCAATGCGTGGTCATGCGCCGCTGGTCGTACTAGCAGGTGAATCTGGCGTTCAATATGATGCGATGGATGCCCAGATGGCAGCAGACTTAGTGAGTATGGCAAAACCTGTCACGAAATGGGCAACTAGGGTCGTTCATCCGAGTTCGCTGCTGCGGGTATTGCGTCGAGCGATCAAAATTGCCGCTACGCCACCGATGGGTCCAGTTTTTGTCTCTCTGCCAATGGATGTGTTGGATGCACCAAATGAGGAAGAAGTTGTTCCCACCTCGATCCCAATAACGCGAGTGGCTCCCGAACCAGCAGCGATCGCCAAAGCTGCGTCAATGCTGGCTGCGGCATCCAAACCACTAATTATCGTTGGTGACGGTATAGCTTATTCCGATGCTCAGGCAGAATTAACCCGCGTTGCCGAATTAACTGGCGCTCAAGTCTGGGGTTCGGATTCATCAGAACCGAATATGAGTGCAACTCATCCCTTGTTTGGCGGATTGCTAGGTCACATGTTTGGCGAAGTCAGCAGTCGCATTACGTCTCAAGCCGATGTCGTGCTGATCTGCGGTACATATGTTTTCCCTGAAGTCTTCCCGGCATTATCGGGTGCGTTTGCTCCTGGTGCAAAGATCGTTCATATCGATCTGAATGCTTACGAAATTGCTAAAAATTTCCCTGTAGATCTCGGTATAGTCAGCGATCCGAAAATGACCCTTGCTAAATTGGGTGCTGAATTAGAAAAAATAATGACTGCCGAGCAAAAGCGGCTAGTCGGTCAAAGAATTGCCCAAATTGCTGAAACGAAAAAGCAGCACATGACGGAACAGTTTGAAGCTGACAAAGCCTTGCACGATTTAGTGCCTCTGCATTTATCGCAGTTTGCCGAAGAACTCGCCAGACATTTACCACCAAACGCGATCGTCTTCGATGAGGCAATCACTCATTCTGAAGAACTATGTCGCTATATTCCACCAACGACACTGGGACATTATTTTCAGACACGAGGTGGTTCTCTCGGTGTAGGTATTCCTGGTGCAATTGGAATTAAGCTCGCCCATCCCGATAAGACGGCGATCGGCTTTTCGGGCGATGGTGGTGCAATGTATACGATCCAAGCATTGTGGACGGCTGCTCACCATAATATCGATGCTAAATTTGTCATCTGTAACAATCGCAGCTATCGCATTCTGAAGCTGAATATTTTGCAGTATTGGCAAGAACAGCAGATCCCGCGACATGAATTTCCGGCATCTTTTGATTTGTGTCATCCCGATCTGCGATTTGACGAACTAGCACGGGCGATGGGAGTGCAAGCCGTGCGCGTGGAAACACCAGAACAGATCAAACCCGCGATCGCGCAAGCTCTTTTCCACAACGGTCCTTTCCTGATCGATCTCGTCATTAGTAATGAAGTCCCAGGAGCGATCGGCTAGGGAACTGAGGGAGACAAGGGGGACAAGGGGCAATTCACAATTCACAATTCACAATTCGCAATTAAAGAACGCACCACGCACCACTTTCTTACCAACAACCAACAACCAACAACAAATTTCCCACACCCCACACCCTTTCTTCCCCGATCGCTGATAACTGACAACTAATAACTGTTTACTACTCACCATGATTCATCAATTAATATTTGCCCATCCTAGACCAGGAATGAGCGAGAAAGATTTTCAAGACTATTGGGTTAACATTCATGCTGTGAATTATGCTAGCAAAATTCCTCAAATTAGAAGATATTTAATCGATTTGAGAATTCCTTTTGGAGCAGAACCAGAAGATCCTCTTTTCAGTGGTGTGGCTGAAATTTGGTTAGAAAATGAAGCAGAACAAATTGCTTCGCTTCAGTCTAAAGAGTTTATCGAAGGAGCGCGACGAGATGAACCAAACTGGGCAGCATTTTGGCGCACGGTTGGATTAGATACTACGGCTCATGTTTTGATGGCAGGAGAACCGCTACAAAGAGATTCCAATCGCATCAAGCTTTTGATTATGGTGAAGCGCAAAGCTGGAATGCCATTAGCAGAATTTCGCCAAACTATGTTGCACGGTCATGCTGCTAAAGTTATGAAGATTCCAGGTTTGCAACGCTATCTTCAATGCCACGTTCGCGATAGTTTTTACGCGATCGGTGAATCTATTCTCGACTGCGTATCGCAACTTTGGTTTGATGATTTATCTTCTCTTGAGAAAGCTTTGAATTCACCAGAATATGAAAATCTGATTTTACCAGAATTCGGGCATCTTTTTGAAACTAATTACGTTCATAGTATGGTGACAACTGAAAACTGGATTATTGGTCCAGATTTTCGTTAAAGGAGATTGAGTTTATGTCGAAAGCAAGCGTAGTTGATTTTTTTAGAGCTTGTCATAGCGATATGAAATTGCTAGAAAAATTTGAGCAGAAAAACTTACCCGAAGTTATTTTTCACACTAAGAGTTTGGGTTACAGCTTTAGTGGTGAGGAATTAGCTGCTGTAATTGGAAGCATGGAAGCTCAAATTATTACAGAGATGGGTGAAGCGATCGATGCTAATAGTAGTTTATGGCGAAGAATGTGGGGAAAGTCTCGCTTGCAATATGTTATTGAGGAATTATTTCAGACTTTCTCTGAAGCAGAATTAAAGCAGTTTCTTAACTAAGTTTTTAAACCAGTCAAAATCCTATGGCAAGAACAGAAGTAGTTAACTTTTTACAAGCACTCGTTCGCCAACCTGAATTGCAAACCAAATTAAAAACCTTCCCTAAACCAGAAGTTTTGGCATATGCAGAGCAGGCGGGTTATAAGTTTACCGAGCAAGAATTTGACGATACTGTTTGGGGGATTGAGATTTTCTTAGCGAATAAATTAGGAGAAAATTTCGATTTGACATTTAGTTTATGGGAAACAATGTGGGGCAAATACTATCTAGAATATCTCGCTGTCAATGTGATTGATAGTTTGTCACAACAAGAAATTGATGAGTTTCTAAACCAGTGAAAAAGGGGGACTAGTCAATGAATTTTGAACGTACATTTGATTACATTATTGTAGGTGCTGGCGCGGCTGGTTGCGTCATTGCCTATCGACTGATGAAAAATCTGGGTTGTAGCGTTTTGTTAGTGGAAGCAGGTAATCCAGATAGTAATCCTGCTATCCACAACACAGATATGCAGTCGATGACTTCTCTGTGGGGTTCCAATGCAGATTGGGGTTACTCAACCGAACCAGAACCAGGTTTAGGCGATCGCCAAATCTCCATCGCGCAAGGCAAAGTTTTGGGCGGCGGGACTTCAATCAATGCCATGATGTACATTCGAGGCAATCGTCGCGACTACGATCGCTGGAAATATTTAGGCAACGAAGGTTGGAGTTATCAAGAAATCTTACCTTATTTCAAGAAATCGGAAAATTATGAAGGTAGAGCCTCGGAATATCGAGGTGTAGGGGGACCTTTACACGTCATTAACTATCGCAATCCCGCACCTGTATCCCAAGCTTTCGTGTCAGCAGCGATGGAATTGGGTTATGGGGGTAATGACTGGGATTGCAACGGCGCACAACAGGAAAATGGTGCATTTTTCTATCAATCGACTCGCACTCAAGATAATCAGCGTTGCAGTACGGCTGTTGCTTTTCTCAGACCAATTCTCGGACATCCCAATTTTGCAGTAGAAGTTAACGCACAAGTCACGCGACTTTTATTTGCTAAACAGCGAGTTATTGGCTTGGAATATCTGCAAGACGGCAAAATTCACCAAGTTAAAGCCGACACGGAAGTGATTCTTAGTTGCGGTGCATTTGAATCGCCAAAACTGTTGATGCTTTCCGGTATTGGAGCCGCCGAACATTTGCAAGATCGTGGTATTCCTCTTGTAGTTGACTTACCTGGAGTTGGCAAAAATCTGCAAGATCATTTGCTATTTGGAGTTGGATATAGCTGCAAGCAAGCACAACCCGTACCTAATCTGCTTTCCGAAGCAGGTTTATTTACTTATACCAGCAGCGACATCGATCGCAGTACGAACTCACCCGATTTGCAATTCTTTTTTGGACCCGTACAATTTTTAGCACCTCAGTATCAAGTCGATGGTCCTGGCTTTACTTTTGCACCAATTTTAGTTCAGCCGCAAAGTCGAGGCACTGTTTCTTTAAGATCTAACAATCCTCAAGATTTAGCTGTTTTGCGTCCTAATTACTTACAGTCTGAAGCCGATCTCAATGTTTTAATTCGCGGAATTGAATTATCGAGAGAATTAGTGAATACTCGCGCTTTTGATGAGTTTCGCGGTGAAGAATTAGCTCCGGGAATTTCTGTAACTAACAAAGCAGAATTAAGTACTTATGTTCGACAAGTTGCTTCTACTGTTTGGCATCCAGTTGGAACTTGCAAAATGGGAAGCGATCGCGATGCCGTTGTTAATTCTCGACTGCAAGTTTATGGAGTAGAAGGACTGCGAGTTGCCGATGCTTCGATTATGCCCACAATTACGAGTGGGAATACGAATGCTCCTACCATCGCTATTGGTGAAAAAGCAGCCGATTTAATTATTGCCACTCGATAGTTTAGCAAAACTAAAAACAAAAATTAATGAATGGGGGGCGATCGTGACAGAAACTTTTGATTATATTATTGTCGGTTCGGGTGCGGCAGGTGCAACCGTTGCTTATCGCTTGAGCGAACTTGCTGATGCTAAAGTCTTAATTTTGGAAGCTGGCGGAACCCAAAATTGGGAAGCTATTGACGTTCCCTATCGTTGGAATGAATTGTTATTGACCGAAATAGATTGGGCTTACATGAGCGTTCCCCAGCCAGGATTAGCTAACAGACAAATCTATTCTGCGGCTGGCAAACTAATCGGCGGAACTTCCAATATTTATCACATGATTCATACCAGAGGTAAAGCCGCCGATTTTGATGATTGGGCTTACAATGGTTGTGCTGGCTGGTCTTTCAAAGACGTGCTGCCCTATTTTCAAAAACTAGAAAATCAGGAAGACGACACCAACCCTACTGCGGGTAAAGGTGGTCCAATTAATATCATTGATGCCAAATACGAAGGCAACCCAGCTTCACAAACTTTCATCGATGCCTGTGTAGAACTGGGATATCCTTACGTTAAAGATTTTAATGCCGAAGATTTTGGTGTTGGTTGGCATCACGTCGATATTAAAAATGGCAGACGCGCTGGAGTTAGAACGGCATATTTAGAACCAGCTTTAGCTCGTCCTAACGTTACTTTAAGCAGCAATTCCCAAGTAACAAAACTATTAATAGAGAACAATCGTTGTGTAGGAGTTGAATATCAACAGGACGGATTTTTAAAGACTGCCAGAGCCGATCGCGAAGTTATTGTTTGTGCAGGGGCAATTCAATCGCCAAAATTATTGCTGCTTTCAGGCATTGGTAATCCCGAACAACTGCAACAATTCAACATACCTATAGTAGTCGATTTACCAGGTGTAGGAGAAAATTTTCACGACCATCCGCTGATTATCGGTCCTATGGGCATGATGTCAGAACCAGGAGCCGATCCCAAGGGCAACATGACCGAAGTTGCCTTGTTTTGGAAATCTGAACCGTCAATGCTGGTTCCCGACTTAGAAATTTGTTTGGTGCATCGCGCCCCATTTGGCGAATCATTTTTCGGTAACGTCATCCAACGCCTGCAAACAAATCAACCAATTGCGCCAGTTAGCCAGTTAGTCGATCCGAGAATCATTTTGGCACTACCTGGTTTGGTGCGTCCGCTATCGCGTGGCTGGGTGCGTTTGGCAAGTAGCGATCCGATGGCTAATCCGCTGATTAACGCCAATTATGGAGCCGAAGAAGCGGATATCGATCGCATGGTCGAGATGGTAAAAATAGCACGTCAGATTTATCAAACTCAAGCCTTTACTAAGTTAGGTTTGACAGAAATCAATCCAGGTCCAGAAGTCAACACTGAAGCAGCACTCAGAGATTGGGTAATTAACAATGTCGGTTCCTACTACCACTACGTAGGATCTTGCAAAATGGGTGTCGATCGCATGGCAGTTGTAGACACGCAACTAAAAGTTTACGGCGTGGAAGGATTGCGCGTCGCAGATGCTTCCATCATGCCTGCCATCCCCTCATCCAACCCTCATACAACAATCGTCGCGATCGGCGAAAGAGTCGCAGATTTTATTAAACAACAGAGGTAAATATGCCAGAACAATCACAAACAGAAATTTTCGATTTAGGTGACTTCCAACTATCAACTGGATTCATCCTTTCTAACGCCAAACTAGCATATAAAACCCACGGGAAATTGAATGCAGCTAAAGACAATGCGATTCTGTTTCCACATTTTTTGGGCGGAGCGCCAGAAGCTCTAGAAATCTATATTGGCGAAGATCGTCCGCTCGACCCGCGCAAATACTTTATCATCTTACCTGGGCTGTTAGGCAATGGTGTTTCTTCCTCGCCTAGCAACACAGCTGCACCATTCGATCGCGGAGCCTTCCCGCAAACTCATATTGCTGATGATGTCATCGCTCAACATCGGCTCGTCACTGAAAAATTCGGCATCGACGAACTGTATTTAGTCCTCGGCTGGTCTGTTGGTGCGTTGCAAACTTATGAGTGGGCGGTTCGCTTTCCCCACATGGTCAAGCGTGCAGCTTCGATCGCAGGCGCTCCCAAGCCTTCTCCGTGGACTCTTTTATGGTTGCGAACGGCAATTGAGGAGCCGATCTTAGCCGATCCAGCTTGGAACAACGGCTTCTACACCGATCCTCAAGCCGTACAAGCTGGATTGCGCCGTCAAGCACACATCATGGCGCTGACACTACCACCACTCGGATTCTACCGTGAAGGCGAAGAAGTCTGGCGGGCGATCGGCTTTGCTTCTATGGATGACTTCGTTTCTCGTTTCTGGGAAGCCTTTATGCTGCCCCAAGACCCCAATAATTTGATTAATCAATCGCGCAAGACCCGCGCCGCAGACCCCAGTGCTGGTGGCGATCTATCTGCCGCACTCAGCCGCATTAAAGCACAGATGTTTGTAGTTGCTTTCACTGGCGATCGCATGTTTCCGCCGGAAGAATGCAAGCGTGACGCTGAAAGGATTCCCAACGCTAAATACTGGGAAGTTAACAGCATCGGCGGACACTTGACGACATTCTCCCTGACCGAGCAAGACAGACAGGCGATGGATGACGTGCTGCGGCAAGTGTTAGCAGCCTAGAAATGGGAGCAGGGAGCAGGGAGCAGGGGGACAAGGGGGACAAGGGAGCAACAACTATCAATTACCAACTACCTAACTACCCATTACCAACTACCAACTACCAACTACCAACTACCAACTGCATTCCTTTTACAAGCAATTTAGTATTTTCGTAGGAGACAATCAATGTATATCGGTCGCGATTGGTCAATCGAGCATAACCAACGGGCAAAAGTCAAAAACGCCGAACTCAGATATGCGTTAGTGGGAAGCGGCGAACCCGTACTTTGCATTCATGGCACAAATATTGCTGACAGCCTGATTACGCCACTGCAATTTTATCCCCAGTTGTTTGAAAAATACCAGTTTATCAGCTACTACAGAGCTGGCTACAACGGCAGCACTCTAGAAAACGATAGTTTGAGCATTGAAGAAGGCGCAGAACACGCTAAACAATTGCTGGAGCATTTAGGGATTGAAAAAACACATATTCTGGCTTTTTCCTTTGGTGGTGTGATTGGCTTTCAATTCATGCTTTCCTATCCCGAAATGGTGCATTCTGCTATCCTGCTCGAACCATATCTGCCGAGAGAAGCTCCAGAGGCAGTGGAAGCGAACGTAAATGCCTTTAACCGAGCGATGGATCTATTTAAAGCTGGCGATCGCCTGGGTGCGGCTCAGCGCTACATGGTAGATGTCTGCGGACACAGTTTTCTGAGTGCTGTCGATATGACGAATCCAATTGACGTGTGGGACAGAGTTGCCGTTGATGCCAATATCGCTTTCACAATTGATTTCCCGGCAATTTCCAATTGGGGATTCAGAATGTCAGAGGCAGATCGGCTAGTCGAGAAAAAACCAACTATGCCAGTCTTAGCGGCGATGGGACTAGACAGTGAAGCTGCAATGCCTGGTTTTCGCGAAACGCAGCAGTTTCTCATGGACTGGCTGCCGCAAGCCGAACGGTGCGGCATTATGAATGCAACTCACGGGATGCAAAGCATGAATCCTGTAGAAGTCGGACAAGCTGCCCTGGCTTTTCTCCAGAAGCACCCAATGGTTTAAGCCGGAGAAGTATTCATATGTCATTACTCGCGCAAGCCGAGCAGTTTTTCGCAGCACTTAACGCCCACGATCTCGATCGCGTAGCTGCCGCGATCGCACCGTCAGCCATTGTTCGCACGCCCATAGGGTCATTTACTGGCGGTGAAGCCTACCGAGAGTGGATGTTAATGCACTTCCGAGCGCTACCGGATTTCACTCACGAAATTCGCGGTATGGCAGCCGAATCAGATCGGATGCTTGCCTTCGAGCTGCAAGCTACTGGAACTATGACTGGTCCGCTCGCCATGCCAGGTGGCGACTTGCCTCCTACTGACAGAAGCATAGATATCTCGGCATCCGATTTCTGGCGGTTTGAGGACGGGCTGATCGTCGAGTATCATCTTTACTTCGATCGGCTCGATTTCTTCGGGCAACTGGGGCTAACTCCACCAGCTGATTATTAATTTTTGACGCGATCTTGTATCTTTCTACTATCACTTTTTGAAAGAAGATTATGCAGACACGCACTCTCGGTAACAACGGTTCCAATGTCTCTGCTCTCGGTCTAGGGCTGATGGGGATGTCAGATTTCTACGGTCCTGCTGATGAAGCTGAAAGTATCGCAACCATACACGATGCGATCGCATCTGGAATTACGTTATTGGATACAGGAGACTTCTACGGATCGGGTCATAACGAGATGCTCCTGCGCGAAGCCCTGAAAGGTCGCAGACGTGAGGATGTCTTTATCGCTGTCAAATTCGGAGCGATGCGATCGCCTAACGGTGGTTTTATTGGCGTTGATTGCCGTCCCGCCTCCGTGAAAAACTTCCTCGCCTACACGCTAAAACGGCTGGGAACCGACTACATCGATCTTTACCAACCAGCGCGGATAGACCATACAGTGCCGATTGAAGAGACAGTCGGCGCGATCGCCGAAATGGTTGAAGCGGGCTACGTGCGCCATATCGGGCTTTCAGAAGCAGGAGCCGAAACCCTGCGCCGCGCCCAAGCCGTTCACCCGATTACCTGGCTGCAAATTGAATATTCGCTCCTCAGTCGCAGTATCGAAGCTGAGATTCTGCCGACAGCTCGCGAACTCGGCATTGCGGTTACTGCCTATGGAGTCCTGTCGCGCGGT
This sequence comes from Chroococcidiopsis sp. [FACHB-1243], assembly GCF_014696895.1. Classification (NCBI taxonomy): domain Bacteria; kingdom Bacillati; phylum Cyanobacteriota; class Cyanophyceae; order Chroococcidiopsidales; family Chroococcidiopsidaceae; genus Chroococcidiopsis; species Chroococcidiopsis sp. [FACHB-1243]. The sequence continues at coordinate 30,740 of NZ_JACJQX010000007.1, forward strand.
CTTTTGAGCGGTCACTGGTCGAAAGAGAGATCGGCAACAGCCCGCGATTTTCGCGCCCACCTGCCCCGCTTTACGGGCGCAAACTTAGATTGCAACCTCGCCCTCGTCGAAGCGCTACGGGCGATCGCCCAAGAGAAAGAGGCGACAGTGGCTCAAGTCGCGATCGCCTGGGTTTTAGCGCAGGGAGCCGATATTATTCCGCTGGTTGGCGCACGTCGGCGCGATCGCCTTGCTGAGGCGCTGGGTGCGTTGGAAGTGCATCTGTCTGTGGCAGATCTCGCTCGGATTGAAAAGGCAGTCCCAACAACTGCGGTAGCGGGCGATCGCTACGATGCCGGACAGATGGCTATGCTCGACAGCGAAAGAAAAACATAAAGACGTTAACAAGAGTTTTGCTATGCCTACCATTCAGTTTACGTATTTCACGGGATTAACAAGAGAGATTTTTGCCAACGCCCGCTTAACTGGTAGCTGGGACGGCAACGGACGCTATTCGGAGCAGTGGACGACTATCCCCATGCAACAAACGACTGGTGAAGATGGTTGTCCCTGCTTTACAACTACAGTGGAGTTAGATGATTCGCAAGTTGGTTGGTTATTTCGCTGGGCTGTCATTTTAGATAGTTTAGCAGGTGCAGATCGGTGGGGCATTGCCACTGAGATTAACGATAGTAATTCGAGCGATCGCTACCGCAGTTTTACACTACAACCTGACAGCGGTAAACCGCAACCAGAAAGCTATTACCTCACCCATTCCCGTCTTCTGGGAGCGCAAAAATACTATAACGATGCCCCCCAACCAGCGATTCAATTTGCCGTTTGGTCGCCTAACGCTCAAAATGTGGAAGTGGTTTTTGGTGGTAGTAGTGGTTACATAGGCGATGACGGTTCCGGCATCGACTCCTCTCGCAGTACGCTGGCTTTATCTCGACAAAATAACGGCATTTGGCTAACAAATATCGCCAATTCCGCCCTGGCTAATTTCGCCAATTTCGACCATCTGCCCTATATGTATCGGATTACGAAACAGAATGGCAGGGTGGAGTATAAAACAGATTTATATTCCCGCTGTCAGATCGGTCAAGGAAATATCAATCCCAACGGCGCAGCTTATACTGGCGATTACCGCGAACTTGATGGTTCGGTGAGTTGTTCGGTGGTTGTCGATCCCGATCGCATTTTGATGCAGCCTGGAGATACGATCGCGCTATCTTCACAAGAATTTATCTCCGAAGTAGAGTTTTGGCAAAACGAGTTTAATCCCAATCGTCCCCTTCCCCGTCGCGTTGAAGATCTCGTTATCTACGAACTGCATATTGGTGCGTTGGGATACGGTACGAATCGACCTGGTAATTTTGCCGATGCTATACAACTGCTACCCTACTTAGTCGATTTGGGTGTCAATGCAGTTGAATTACTACCCATGTCTGAATTTAGAGACGAGCAAAACTGGGGTTATGAAACATCCCACTACTTTGCTTTAGAATACAGCGCGGGTGGTCGCGACCAATTGAAGCATTTCGTTCGCGAGTGCCATCGCAACGGTATTGCCGTCATTATGGATGTGGTATACAATCACTACTCTCCAGATGCCGGACGCGCCCAATGGGCTTACGATTCGGACGTTCCCGAACAAAACATTTATTACTGGTACGAGGGCAACTCCAGCAACTATTTCTACTCGGACGGCAGGCACTTCCCAGAAGGCGGATATGTAGACAACATGTCTACTGGTTTCTCTCCCCGCTTTCATGAAGAGATGGTGCGCAAGATGTTTATCAGCAGTGCTGCGACTCTATTAGAAGAGTTTCATGTTGACGGTTTCCGCGTCGATCAAACAACTTCGATGCACTCATATAACGTACTACACGCCGATGGTAGACCGCTAGGAAACGTTAATGTTTTTGGGGCTAAATTCCTGAGAGAATGGTGTCGGACGTTGAAGCTGATCCGCCCAGATGTGATGTTGATGGCGGAGGATCATTCTGATTGGGATCGAGTCACCGAGTCAACTGAAAATGGTGGTTTGGGATTTGATGCGGCTTGGTATTCCAGTTTCTACCATAATTTAGTTGGCGATGCCAGTGCCGGAAGAGAATATGCCAAATTAATTCCCACAGCTGGCTATGGTGACAACGATCCGCTAGCGATGGATTATTTTGCAGGCGCATTAGTAGCATCTGGCAGTCACAAAGTTGTCTACCACGAATCCCACGACGAAGCAGGTAACTCCTACTACAACGAAGGTGGCAATCGCATTGAATCTCGGCGCACGATTGTAGCAGCAGTGAACTCTGCACCTTTAATTGGCAACACGCGGCGCTTTGCTGAGGCACGCTGTCACTTTGCTTGTGGCGTAACAATGCTGAGTGCGGGTACGCCGATGTTCCTTATGGGTGAAGAAATTGGGGCGCAAAAAGCCTACAGATACCGTGGTTTCATGGACAACCGCGAAGATTTGCTAGGCGAACGGCAAACCAACGGACAGCGATTGTTTCGATTTTATCAGGATATTATCCGACTGCGACTCAACAATTCAGGATTGCGATCGCACAATATCGATATTATTCACGTCCACAACGCCAACCGAGTTATTGCATTTAGACGCTGGGACAACTCCCAGGAATTTTTAATTGTCGCCAGTCTGAATAATAATCCTTTTGGTTCGGGATATGCGATCGAAAGTTCTCGTCTTGGCAATGGTACGTGGCGCGAAGTTTTTAATAGTGACGCCGAACCTTATGGAGGAAATAGTGTCGGTAATTTAGGCGGATCTATTGCTTCTAATAACGGGTGGATTAATGTTATTATTCCAGCAAATGGATTTGTCGTCTTGCAGCGAATTTAGCTAGGTAGGGTGCGTTATTTAACGCACCTTACCAATAAAACTTTTAATTTTTAACTTACTTTATCATGCCAAAATACACAATTGAAGATGTTTTAGACATCATTAAAACCTTCACCCCAGAAGAAAAAATTACCTTACAATCTCAACTGGCTACAGCCTTAAACTCTCCAGCAGGTGTAACACCTTCAAGTAGAAACCAGCAATCTCAATCCTTTGGTAACGTTACCCTTGGTAGCGGCAACACTTTTGATGCTAATCAGATTTCTGCTGAAGGCTCTGTAAATTTAGCTCGTAGTACAAACACAGGTGAATTTGCTAAAAAAGAAATTCAAGAAGCTTTAGATTTATTGCAAACGCTTAAACAAGGAATTGCTCAAACTGAGAAGCTGAATGTATTAGAAAAGAAAAATGCTGAGGCAACGATTTCAGTTGTAGAAGAAGAAATTACTAAGCCCAAACCAGATAAAAATTTACTGACTCAAGCAGGAAGTGCTTTAGAAAATTGTTGTAAAAAAGTAGCAGAATTTGCCGATCCTGCCTTGGCTATTGCGAATATCATCGCCATGATTGTTTGACTTGTTATTAGGGAGCAGGGAGCAGGGAGCAGGGAGCAGAGGGAATAAGAGAGCTGAGGGAGAAAAAAACCTACACCCCACACCCTACACCCTATTCCTGAGCGCACCACGCACCACGCTCTTACAAATGACAGACCAATGACAAATGACAAAAAATGCTAAACAGTCAACAACAAGTACAAAGTTTCGGTGATATTGCATTAGGAGATGGAAATGTTTTTACGATTAACCAAATCCTCCAAGTCACCGCCTCTGCAATTCAAACTCGTCCTCTCAATCCAACATCACCTTATCGAGGACTGAGAAAGTTTGAATTTAATCATAAAGATCTGTTTTTTGGTCGCGATCGCCTCATTGCCAATTTAATTGAGATTGTCAGTCAAAGTAATTTTATCCTTCTTTTGGGTGCGTCTGGAAGTGGCAAGTCATCCTTAGTTCGAGCTGGAATTATCCCTCAACTCGCCGAAAGGTTAGGTACTAAATTTCGCGACTTTACATTTACGCCTGACAGAAACCCTTTTGAGTCTTTTCGGATTAGTTTAATTAGTAAAGGCTATAGACAGTCCGAAGTAAAATCTACTTTTGACAACTTTAAAACTCCTCTAAATCAAGGTATTTATGCATTAAAAGAAAAAGATTCCCAGTGGCTCATATTTATCGATCAGTTTGAAGAAATTTTTACTTTATGTCAAAATTTAGAACAGCGCAAAAAATTTATTGACAATTTAGTCGCTATTGCAAAGTCGAATCGCCAATCTGTCAAAATTATCTTAGCAATGCGGGCAGATTTTTTAGATCGTTTTAGTCCCTATCCCAACTTAGGTAAAATTGCACAGCAGAATATTCATCTCGTGACTGATATGCATCCAGACGAGTTGAGGCAGGCGATCGAACAACCTGCTGCTCATCATGGTATTATTTTTGAAGCCGGATTAGTAGAAGAAATTATTCGAGATATCCAAGGACAAGCTGGTTCTTTACCTTTATTACAATATACTTTAGATTTACTTTGGCAAAATGAAGATATTTCAGACCGCACTTTAAATATTAAAACTTATCGAGAACTGGGCGGTGTGCGCGGTGCATTACAAACTCATGTCGATCGCATTTATCAGCATTTAAAACCACAAGAACAACTGGCAGCAAAACAAATTTTTCTGAGATTAATCGATTTAACCGCAACAGAACAAGAATTCAATATGGTGGGAAAAGCTGTCAGCCGTCGCGCCCATCTATCAGAATTTGATAACCAATTAGTTCAAAATATTTTAGATCGCTTAATTGATAGCAACTTATTAGTCAGCAATAGACAAGAACGATCGACTGTAGAAATTGCTCACGAAATTTTAATTAACTCTTGGTCAACTCTGAAAGAATGGATTGAAGATAGCAAAGAAGCGATCGCCATTCGCAATCGATTGTCAGAAGATGCCCAACGCTGGCAAGATGCAGGTACACCTTCAGACGAACTCTGGAGTGGTTCCAAGTTGCAACGGGTGGAAGAACTACGACAACAGCAAGAATTCGATTGCCTGGGTGGGTTAACTGAGTTAGAAAATCAATTTATCGGTGCCAGTATAGCAGAACGCGATCGCCGGATTTGGGAAGCAGAAGCACGTAGAAAACGGCTACTAATAGCAGTTTCAGGCGCATCTGTAGTTTTTGCTGGGCTATCTCTCTTAGCGGGGATGCAGTGGCAGCAAGCCGAACGACAGAAAACAATTTTAAGCTTGCGCGAACGGGCAAATCAAGCCACCAACCTGCTAAATATTAACCCAGTAGCAGGAGTTACGAGTGCGATCGCCCTCACTGGTGAAAGTATAGATCGATTTGGCGATCGATTCGCGCAGACTTTACCTCAAGTACGTTCTAGTTTACGGGATGCGATCGCTATACCGACAGAACGCAACGCCCTGAGAGGACATCAGGGTGCTGTTTGGGCAGCTGCTTTTAGCCCTGACGGTCAAATGATTGCCAGTGGTAGTGACGACGGGACGGTGCGCTTGTGGGATAAACAGGGTAATCCCATCGGTCAACCCTTTCGGAGTCATAAAGGTTTTGTTCATTCAGTCGCTTTCAGTCCAGACGGGCAATATATAGTCAGTGGCGGTGGTGATAACACAGTGAAGTTATGGGATAAACAGGGCAATCTCATCGGTCAGCCCTTCCAGGGTCATCAAAGTGCCGTGCTGTCTGTTGCTTTCAGCCCTGATGGACAGTACATCGCCAGTGGCGGTGATGATAGCACGATCGGGTTATGGGATTTACAGGGCAACCTCATCGGTCAACCCTTCCAGGGACATCAAGGAGAAGTTTGGTCAGTCGCCTTCAGTCCAGACGGACAATACATTGCTAGCGGTGGTACTGACAACACGATTCGGCTGTGGGACAAACAAGGAAATCCACGCAGCCAGACTTTTCGGGGTCATCAAGACCAGGTGTTTGCAGTTGCCTTCAGTCCAGACGGAAAAGCGATCGCGAGTGGTAGTGCCGATAATACGATACGCTTGTGGGATCTCAGGGGCAATGCGATCGCTCAACCCTTCACCGGACATGAAGATTTTGTTCGTGCAGTTACTTTTAGCCCTGATGGAAAGTATATCTTAAGTGGCAGCGACGATAAAACTCTGCAGTTGTGGGATTTAAAAGGACATCAGATCGGTCAACCACTGATCGGACATGAATATTATCTTTACTCAGTTGGCTTTAGTCCTGATGGAGAAACAATTGTTAGTAGCAGCGAAGATGGTACAGTTCGTCTGTGGAATCGAGCCGATTTTGAAACCGATTCCACTTTGACAGGACACCAGGATAAAGTTTTAGCTGTAGCTATTAGTCTCAATGGGCAGTACATTGCGAGTAGTAGTGCTGACAAGACAATTCGGTTGTGGGATAAATCTGGAAATCCTATAGCTCAGTTACAAGGTCATCAAGGTGCTGTAAACTCAATCGCTATTAGCCCTGACGGACAATTTATCGCTAGCGGTAGCGACGATCGCACGGTACGATTGTGGAATAAACAGGGTAATGCGATCGCGCGTCCCTTCCAAGGACATGAAGGTGATATATTCTCAGTTGCCATTAGCCCTGACGGACAGTATATTGCTAGTGGTAGTGCAGACGACACAATTCGATTGTGGGACAAACAAGGTAACGCGATCGCGCGTCCCTTCCAAGGACATGAAGGTGGCGTATTCTCAGTCGCCATCAGTCCTGATGGACAACAGATTATCAGCGGTGGTAACGACAAAACAATTCGCGTGTGGGATCTAAAGGGCAATCCTATCGGTCAACCCTGGCGCAGACATCCAGATGAAGTCCACTCAGTAGCTTTTAGCCCAGATGGAAAATATGTCGTTAGCGGTAGCCGCGATCGCACGGTACGATTGTGGGATTTGCAAGGCAATGCGATCGGTCAACCCTTTATAGGACATGGTAGTGCTGTCTCATCAGTAGCTTTCAGTCCAGATGGAGAATATATAGTTAGTGGTAGCCGCGATCGCACGGTAAGATTGTGGGATTTGCAAGGCAATGCGATCGGTCAACCGATGCAAAAACATGAAAGTCCTGTCAGTTCCATTGCTATTAGCCCCGATGGGCAACATATTGTCAGCGGCAGTTGGGACAAAACAGTACAATTATGGCAAGGTGGCAGTTTCTCAACTTGGTTGAAAACAGCCTGTAACAAACTACAAGCGCATTCTATTCTCACTACGTCTGCCACAGATACAGCTAAAGCTGCAAGCAAAACCTGTCAATCTGGGTTGTAATGGGTAATGGGTAATGGGTAATTGGTAGTTGGTAGTTACTCCCCTCTCACCCTTGTCTTCCTTGTCTCCTTGTCCTTCCCTAGCCCCCTGCCCCTAGCCTCTAGCCCCTCAAATGGTTTCATCTCGCAGTATTCCCAACCGTCAGACTATAGAACAGCTGGCTCAACAATTTCCAGAAGTTGATATTGCTTCAGTCGAAACCTGTTTGGCTTTTCTCGATACTACTGCTGATGTTTATACTGCCCTAGAAACTCATTTTGCCCGTCACAGCTTATCTGTGGGCAAGTTTACCCTACTAATGCAATTGTTTGTGGCTGGGGAACAGGGACTTACACCTTCGGGTTTTGCCGAACGTGCGGGTGTCACTCGTGCATGATTATTTTTGGAACTTTTTGGTTGTTTCCTTGGGCAAACGCGGCAACTGAGATTTCGCTCGAATCAGGGCTAAAATCGTTTCAAAATCCACTCTATACCTTTGACGCGCTCGGAGTGTTACTCGGAACGCTAATTCAGGTTTTCTTTCTATTCGTCATTGTCGGCATCTCGGTACTCAAGCCGTGGGGAAGACGAACAACCACAGAGAAACAGGCAAAGCCAACCGCCGCAAGTTAAGTTTTTGTCCAAGGATTAATACTTTGAGTTTGTAACTAGTCGCAGTCTAATTGTCATTTAGTAGCTTCATTATTGTGTTAACGTAAACGTCATCTTACTTCAATTTGAAGTTGAAACATAAAACAGGGTTGATGGTTAGCAATCTCCTATCAACTTTTCTTTATGCTTGCTTTCATCAGAAGATAAAGCACTATATCAAAGTATCGTCTCCGAGATAGTTATTTTTCTTACAATTTGTCTATTTTTCTAAACTAATTTTGTTGCCAAGTCTGTTAATTCACTTTTTAACAATTCTAATACTAAGAAATCCTGAATACTAATTATATCGGTATTTCCTTACCAAAATTTTTATTATATTCAAAAACTTCTGCTAACAAAGCACGCATTACATAAAGTATAACCATCGCCACGAACAAACTACTTACCTTACTGTCAATTACAGTATTTTTTCAATTCCTGAACTTTTCTGTCTTAACAAAATATAGCTTCTAGCAGAATATAGAGACTAGATTGCTTCCTAAAGTAGTACTTCAACTTACTATTGCCTACTAGTAAACTGTTCGAGAACTATTTTAAGGTTTTTTTAAATTTAGCTTTAAGAGCTACTAGGGGTAGTTGTGAAGCTGCAATCTGACAGCAGATACATGCTAAAGCTACTATAAAAAGTCATGACAATTATTTTAGTCACGGGTTCGGCAGGATTAATTGGTTCTGAATCAGTGAGATTTTTCTGCGATCGAGGTTATACCGTTGTAGGAATTGATAATAATATGCGGCAAACATTCTTTGGGGAAAATGCCTCAACTAAATGGAACCGCGATTTGCTATTAGAAAAATATGAAGAACGCTACATTCATCATAATATTGATATTCGCGATCGCGAGGGAGTTACTCAACTATTTCAACAATATGGCACAGACATTAGTTTAATCATTCATACAGCAGCTCAGCCTTCTCATGATTGGGCAGCTCGCGACCCATACACTGATTTTACAGTCAATGCTAACGGTACTTTGGTCTTACTAGAAAATACCCGCCAAGTTTGTCCAAATGCTGTCTTCATTTTCTGTTCTACTAATAAAGTTTATGGAGATAAACCCAATTTTTTACCACTAGTCGAGCAAGAGTGGCGCTGGGAAATTGAGGAAACACATTCATACAGTGTTGGCATTGATGAAACTATGTGTATTGACCAATGCAAACACTCTTTGTTTGGAGCTTCCAAGGTTGCAGCGGATGTACTAGTCCAAGAATACGGACGTTACTTTGATATGAAAACTGCTAGTTTTCGAGGTGGATGTTTAACAGGTCCTAGTCACTCAGGTACTGAATTACATGGATTTTTGTCTTATTTAATGAAATGCACGATGTTAGGAAAACCCTATCGGGTTTATGGCTATAAGGGTAAGCAAGTTCGAGACAATATTCATAGCTACGATCTAGTCAATGCTTTCTATCATTTTTATCAAGATCCTCGTGTTGGTGAAGTTTACAACATTGGGGGAAGTCGGTTCAGTAATTGCTCAATTTTAGAAGCGATTCAAGAATGTGAAGCGATCGCTGAGAAAAAACTCAATTGGAGTTATGAAGAAGTTAATAGAAGCGGAGATCATATTTGGTGGATTAGCGATGTTCGGAAGTTCCAGCAGCATTATCCAAGCTGGGAGTTAACCTACGGCATCAAAAACATTATCAAAGAGATTTACATTCAAAATACGAGTCGTTGGAATTAAGAATTAACTTGTTTTAGTAGTACAAATTACTCTCGTAACTTCATTTATATTGGAGTAATAGCGATGCAAAAAGTATTTCAACAACGCACAGTTAAATTTTTCATTGGTGGGGGTATAGCGGCGGCACTGAACGTGTGGCTAATTTCTCTATTAATCGATCGCTTAGGGTTTCATACACCTGAATTGCGAAATATAGCCAATGCAATCTCAATGGAGGTTTCTTTATTATTTAGTTTTTTCATCTACCGCATCTGGGTATGGACTGGTGGTGATTGGAGGCTGGAAAAAGTTTTGTGGCGACAGTTACCGCTCTATCATGTATCTGCCAGTTCGAGCATAATTGTACGTTTAATACTTTTTCCTATCCTCGATTGGTTAAGTCTTAGCCCTCAGAGTAATACTCTAATAGGTGTGCTACTAGGTGCTATTCTTAACTATATAATTAGCGATCGCTTAGTATTTAAAACAAGAAAAAAGACCGAGCTTTATTATCCAGAAGGATTAGCACCAGCTTTAGCAACTCCGTCAAATTCAGCCAAACTACCTGTAACCTCCACAAGTATTGAACCTACTCTAGTTCTTTCAATAGTCATTCCAGCTTATAACGAAGAGGATTGTATTACTCAAACAATCCAATCGATTAGCCAAGTTTTAGAAGAGAAGTACATCCCTTACGACATTTTAGTAGTTAACGATAATAGTCGCGATCGCACAGAAGCAGTTTTACAACATCTGCGCTTACAAAATCCTAAAGTGACATACATTAATAACTATTATCCTAATGGTTTTGGTTTTGCAGTACGCTGCGGTTTAGAGAATTTTCAAGGGGATGCCGTAGCGATTGTAATGGCAGATTGCTCTGATGCTCCAGAAGACATAGTTGCTTACTACTATAAGCTATGCCAAGGTTACGAATGCGTGTTTGGTTCTCGCTTTATTAAAGGTGGTAAAGTCATTGATTATCCAGCTCATAAGTTGGTTGTGAATCGTTTAGCTAATTTATTTATTCAAATCTTATTTGGCTTAAATTTCAACGACACGACTAATGCTTTTAAGGCTTATCGCCGAGAAGTCATTAAGGGAGTTTATCCACTTTTATCTCACCACTTCAATCTTACGGTTGAAATTCCGCTTAAAGCGATCGCGCGAGGCTACTCTTACGCAGTTATACCAATTTCCTGGCGCAATCGTACAACAGGAGTGTCTAAGTTAAAGCTAAAAGAGATGGGGAGCCGTTATTTATTTATTGCCCTCTGTATCTTTCTAGAAAAGAAACTTTCTAGAGGAGATTATGTTCGGAAGAACTTACAATCTGCAATTCGTAGATGAGTATAAAAAAATACTTTTTAATTCGAGGAAGCTAATAAATTCATGGCTATTTCACATTTAAACCAAGAGAAATATCTCAAAAGACTTTACAATAATCGATTTAATTATAAAGAGAAAAGAGCTAAAATTGCTTTGTGGAAAGTTTTAATAGAAAACTTTTTACAAAAACATGTCGGACAAGACTCAGTTGTATTAGACATTGGGGGAGGATATTGCGAGTTTATCAATCAGATTCAAGCAAAAGAAAAATACTTAATTGATTTAAATCCTGACTCTCAAGTATTTGCTAATTCTGACGTTAGGATTGCTCATCTTAATCTTCTAAACTTTAAAGAACGAGATTTGTTTACCAAGCGTGTCGATCGGATCTTCATCTCTAACTTTTTTGAACATTTAAATAACAAAGAAGAGTTAATTGAGATTTTATTGTTTTGTTGGGATCGCCTTAAACCTAGCGGTTCGCTATTAATTATTCAGCCTAATTTTAAGTACTCGTTTAAGGAATACTATGACTTTATCGATCATGAATTACCACTAACTCATCTTTCTTTGAAAGAAATACTAGAGACTGTAGGCTTTGAAATTAATGTGTTAATTCCCAGATTTCTACCTTATTCAACAAAAGGTAGATTGACCTCACCTCATCTGTTGAAACTCTACCTTAAATTGAAAATTTTGTGGAGGTTTTTAGGAGGACAAATGTTTGTGAAAGCAGTTAAACCTTCCAAAGTTAATGAATTACCAGCGATTGGGAGATAGGTCTAATGACTCGACAAGTTTTGATTACAGGAGGAGCGGGTTTTGTAGGTAGTACTCTAGCGTTGGGGTTAGCTCAGCGGTATCCTGACTGGCAGATTACTGCTTTAGATAACCTCAAGCGGCGGGGTTCAGAACTAAATTTACCTCGACTGAAGCAAGCAGGTATTCAGTTTATTCATGGAGATGTACGAAATCAAGAAGATCTCGATCCAGTGGCACTTAAACCCGATTTAATTTTAGAGTGTTCCGCAGAACCATCAGTTTTAGCGGGATATGCGTCTCCAGGGTACGTACTACAAACAAATTTAGTGGGAACTGTAAACTGTTTGGAATTGGCTCGACAAACTCAAGCAGATTTTATTTTTCTTTCTACTAGTAGAATTTATCCAATTAAGAGCCTTAGTAGTTTGCAGTTTAAAGAGGCAGAAACACGGTTTCAACTCTTAGAACAACAAAGTTTACCAGGAGCATCGAGCCAAGGTATTGCTGAGAATTTTCCTTTAAATGGGTCGCGATCGCTTTACGGTGCTACTAAGTTAGCGTCAGAGCTGTTGGTGGCTGAATATGCCGAGGCTTATGGACTAAGAACTATAATTAACCGCTGTGGCGTGCTGACTGGACCCTGGCAAATGGGCAAAGTCGATCAAGGCGTATTTGCTCTGTGGATGGCATTTCATTATTTTAAGCGATCGTTGAAATACATTGGCTATGGTGGAACGGGCAAACAGGTAAGAGATTTTTTACATGTAAGCGATCTACTAAACTTAGTTGACCTACAAATTCATCAATTATCAAAATTAGCCGGACAGACATTTAATGTAGGTGGTGGAGTAAACAATACACTTTCACTCTGCGAGACGACGCAGCTTTGCCAGGAAATCTGCGGACACAGCATACCAATTACTCCCCTTCCAGCCTCTCGAATGGGAGATGTACCAATTTTTATTACAGACTCTAGCAAGGTCATGTATGCCACTGGATGGCAACCTCAGAAAGATGCAAAAACAACTCTAACTGAAATTTATGAGTGGCTGCATAAATTTGAGCATCAAGTTAGCGAAATTTTTCTTTAAATATTAGTTGTAACACCAGCAATAGGGGAACTATTGTTAGTAATCTTATGTTGCTAGCATAAGTAATTTGCTTATAAAGCATAAAAAACTACTTTTAAAAATAATTTTTATGTACAAAACTACAATTTCTAAATTCAACATACCATTATTATTAGTATATCTCATACCGCCTACAGTTACTCTATGTTTTATAGCTATTTTTAGCGTAAATGCTCCGTTCTGGGATCAATGGAGTTTAGTCAACTTGTTTGAAAAAATCATTAAAGGAAGAGTGGGTTTTGTAGATTTTTTTGTTCAGCATAACGAACATCGCATATTATTTCCAAAGATTATATATACTAGTTTGGCTTTTGTGTCTAAATGGAATATTAGATACGAATCGTATTTCAGTGTATTTTTGGTGGCAATAACTTTTTTGGTATTTTACAAAATTTCGACTTTGAATGCAAAGAGGAATCTCCACATTTCAAAGCATTTAACTAATATTTTAACCTGCATTTTGCTATTTTCTATAGTTCAGTATGAAAACTGGTTATGGGGATTTCAATTAGCATGGTTCTTAGTTAATACTTGTTTAGCGATAGCTGTCCTAATTATTTCTTTATCAAATAAATATCCAAAAAGATTATATTTGGCTGCAATACCTTGTTCTATAGCTAGTTTTTCTCTAGCGCATGGCTTGCTAACTTGGTTAGCTGTAATACCTTCAATAGTTTCTATTAAAGGAAATGCTAGACAGAAAAAGACAAGAATTACAATATGGCTATTACTATTTCTAGTAAACTTTGTTGCTTATTTTATTAATTATCATAAACCAAACCACCATCCCACAACGCTTTTCTTTCTCAAAAATCCATTAGCGACTTTACATTACTTTTTTACTCTTCTAGGAACTCCACTTATATACAAGGCTATTCTTCCCACGCTCGCAGGAATAATATTTTTCGGAGTTTTTCTATTCTTAACATTTCATTTTGTCAAAAAAACTAATTTCACGTTAAACATAGATTTAGAAGTAGCATCTTGGATATCAATAGGTCTATTTGCAATTCTCTTCGCTTTCGTAACTACTTTAGGTAGAGCAGGCTATGGAGTTGGACATGCAATGTCAGTGAAATATATAACCTCTTCAATATTACTAATTATTTCTACCATCCATTTACTGCAAATATTTTTATCAAACAATAGTTTTATTATTGGAATTGTGATAGGTCTTTTTCTGATGAATTCTATTAATCAACTCCCTCCAATAAGTTCTCTTCATTTACAAAGACAAGCTGGGGAGACTTGCTTAGAGTTAATAAATTTTATAGAAGGAACTGAACATAAGTGTTTTGAAGGTTTGCTCCCACTTTCTTTTACTAGTCAGCTAAAAAATTATGCAAAAACATTAGAGGAGATAGGTTTAAGAGAGTTTCCAAAAGACATATCTTTCATCACTAAGCCAAACGAGAGCTATGGGAGTATAGAATATCCCTCTACAATAAGAAACTCTATAACAACTAGTAGGAATGGAAGTATAAGTTTGAGAGGCTGGTGTATGCTACCGAATAGTCAACAAACTCCGAAAATAGTACTATTTTCTTATGGTAGTAATAAATCATTTTTTACTGATGTGCTTGTAAACTCAGGTAGTTCTAACATTGCTCAAGCTTTCAATTTTAATCGCATCACTAAAATCAGATGGACGGCTAATATTTCAACTAGATTTTTGCCACTTGGAGAAACCGTAATTAAAGCTTGGGTATATGAACCTATGGATAAGCAATTTATCAAATTAGATGGTGAACTCCAAGTCAATGTGGTGGAGTAAATTATCTTTCTTTGTTAATGCTATATATTCAATACTGAGAACATGCAAAAAATTACTTTTAAAGGAAATAGGATTTCTCTATATCCTATACTTTGGATAATAGGACTATTATATTGTTTTGCAATTTTTATACCAATACCAAATAGTCTAGGAACAGATTTAGAGTTATCTTGGCAATATGCAATTAGCCGTGCAGCAATAGACAAACTTATTTTTGGAAAAGATATTATATTCACATATGGTCCGTTGGGATACTTAGTTCATGGAGCAGCGTTAGAGCAAAATTTTATTACGGTAACAAAATTTCGTTTTATTGTATATTTGATTTTGTTTGTAGCGGTATCTTTAAAAATAGCAAAGCTAAAAACGAAACTACAGAAATTAGCAATATTCTCAAGCTGGTTATTACTTGTTTCGATTAATATATCTGTAACTTATCAAAATATATCAACAGACTACCAAATTCTATTTATATTTTTAATCATTTTATCTATAGTTGATAACTTACCTATAAAGTTAACGAGATGGTGCGCTGTAAGTTTAGGAGCTTTTGCTGGTTTCTGCCTATTAACCAAGTTCACTCTTGGAATTGCTACTGCTGGTTCTCTATGCTTATTTTTTTTTGGCAGCTTTTTTAGTGCTATTAAGAAAAACTCAAATTACCTTGTTAGTTTCTTTGCCTTACTTGATTCATTATTAGCTGCCATATCCGTATCATTTATATTATTGTCTCCAGATTTCTATATATCAAACCTCCATAAAATACTAGTTTGTCTTGTTTTATCTGGTACTGGTGGAGTACTAGCTTGGTTTATTCAGCTAAGGCTAGCACGTAAAGTTATTGATAAAGCGGGCGAAAAAACGATCGCGAGTAGAGATTTAAGTAGTAGGTTCCATAGTCGGGCTGTTAGCTGGTACGTATTTTATGTAATTTATTGTCTTTGTCTTGTTGTAACAATTTTTTCCTCTCATCCTTCATTAGTAGACTATTTAAAAAATTCTTTAGATGTAGCATCTAACTATTCTAGTGCAATGAGCCTTGTTGGTTCTAGGCGAGAATTAATTCTTGCAGTTTCAGAACTAGCTTTGATATCTCTTCTTTTAGTTTTAGTAGCAAGAGCCGGAAATCTTGGTTTCGCATTAGCTTTATTTCTATGTTTATTTTTAGCTTTTAAACATGGGTTTGTCCGTCATAGTGTCAATCACATCGTCATTTTTAGTTGGTGTACGCTGATTGTAGTTTCATTATCTATACCAAAACTCAGAGTAGTTCGCCTTCAAAAGTTTTCGTATCTACTCTATTTTTGTGTTTTAATTATAGCTTTGATATTTTGGATTCCAATAGGAGTTAGTAGTCCTCGCTCTATTACTCCAGATAAGGCAATCGCCAATTTATCACATATATTTAATCTAAGTTCATTACAGGCTAGCGTACAAGCAAATAGCAACAATAATTTAGCTGCCGAAAAATTACCTGCTAGCATGACAAGCATAGTAGAAGATAAAAAAATTGATATTGTTCCTTGGGAAATATCATTAGTAGCAGCCAATAATCTCAACTGGAAGCCGCGACCAATATTTCAATCTTACTCAGCTTATACAACTGCTCTTGATAACATCAACTTTAAAAGCTTATCAGCAGAGCCGAGAGACTATATCTTCTATGATTTTTCTGCCATAGATGGTAGACATCCTTTTTTTGATGAACCTAGAACTTTTGCTTATATTTTTTGTAACTACAAGTTAAATTCTTATCTACCTAAGTCTGTCGAACCAAATAAATTTTCTTATCCAACAAACTTGTTGCTTTTAGAAAAGCTTCTTTCGAGTGGATGTTCTTCAAGTGTTTCAACAAGTAAAATGTCAACTGTACGTTGGAATAATTCTCAGCATGTAGAAGCAAGCGATCGCTCTATAATTCTTGCAAAAGTTAAATTTACGTATTCTCTCTTTGGGAAAATCTATAAAAGCTTGTTTAGAAGTCCACCTGTAACTATGCAAGTAACTTATGCAGATGGTAGCAAACGAGACTACAGAATTATTCCTGAGAATTCAGAAAACGGTGTTATAGTTAGTCACCTACCTAAAGATGACAATGAAGCTTTGTCTTTCTTTCGCAGACAATTACCCGCTCCAGTCCAGTCATTCAGGTTCCATGCAACTAATTCTCTCTTGTACTCATCAACCATAGAAATAAATTTCTTATCACTTCAGATCTGATTCCTCTAGGGATAATTTCTGAAATTCCACGCAAATCTTTACCAGTAATCGTGCGTAAAGCAATAGTCACAGCTAAGATTTAATAAATCTTCAACTGCAACTATTAGGCTGAAAGCCTTGCTCTATCTAGTTTTTTCCGATGGCTCAAGGCAGATTTGAACTGCCGACCTTGGGCTTATGAGTCCCCTGCTCTAACCAACTGAGCTACTGAGCCAGATTTTTGACGCTTAACTATACTAACATATCGATCGCTAATCGTACTTTCTGACAAAATTCTGAAGCTAGGATCGATTTCGATCCAATCTCGATTTAAATTGAGAGGACACCGAAATTTCTCTATCTGTTAAATTGGCATGAGCATAAACACAGATGTAGCTTTTTAGCAAGTCTGAACTATACTGTTGCTGCTCGTATTCATCCTTATGATTAAGGATTGGATTAAAAAAGATGAACATCTACGGCTTCCTCCAATCTATCGGGATCGCCAGCCCATATGGTTATGGTTGGCTATCAGTCATGTTTACCTTTGTGTTGGCATGGATAGTCACTTGGCAATTAATGCCAGAAGTGCGATCGTTCGCTTTAAAAGTAGGTTGGGCAGACCAGCCTAACGAACGACGGCTCAACCGCGAACCTTTGCCTAATGCTGGTGGTTTGGTAATTTATACTGGAGTGTTAGCTGCTTTAGTATTGGCAACGCTTTTGCGCCCCATAGTTATTGAAGGAGTGCTAGCTGAGGTACTAACAATCTTGTTAGGAGGCTCGATTTTAGTTTTAGTAGGATTCATCGATGACCAATTCGGCTTGCCACCTTGGGTACGCTTGTCCGTACAAATTCTGACAGCTTTTTTGCTCATTGCTAGCGATATCCGCATCGAAGCTAGAATATTTCCACCAATCGATCCGTTACTTTCGACTCTGATTACCGTACTGTGGGTAGTTGGAATTACGAATGCAATTAACTTGATGGATGGAATTGACGGTTTAGTAGGAGGAGTCAGCTTTATCACTTCTATGAGCCTACTAGCGGTCTCGGCACAATTTGCCACTCGAGCCGCAGCAACTTTACTCTTAGCAGCATTGGGAGGCTCAGCACTAGGATTTCTACGTCATAACTTTCATCCTTCCCGTATCATCATGGGAGACGCTGGAGCTTATTTTTTTGGCTACGTGCTAGCGGCTACCGCAATTTTAGGTAGCTTAAAAGTTAATACTGTATTTGCTTTAGTACCAACAATCCTATTTCTGCTGCTACCAGTCATTGACACAACTCAGGTGTTTGTCCTGCGGTTGATGGCGGGGAAAAATCCTCTGAGTACTCCTGGTAAAGACCATCTACATCACCGCTTGTTGGCTACTGGCTTATCGCAACGAGCTACGGCGCTTTCGCTATGGTCTTTCACCGCGATCGCGAATTGTTTAGCAATGAAATTACAAGGTATGACCCCTCTTGCTATCTTGATGACTATGCTCAGCATTGTCGCACTTCTAAGCTTCACCATCTGGCAAAGAATTAGGAAGGTATGAAGTCAGTTATCAGTAACTGATAACTGACTCCCTTCATCGAGGTAAAAAAGCAATTGGATTAACTGCTTTTTTACCTAGTGGATGAATTTCAAAGTGTAGGTGAGGACCGGTACTAAAACCTGTATTACCCATCTCGGAAATCTGCTGCCCTTGGTATACTGTTTGACCTTTGTGGACGAGCAATCGCTTGTTGTGGGCATAGCGAGTGACCGTACCATCTGTGTGTTGAATATCAACCATATTGCCGTAGCCGCCAGAGTTCCAACCTGACTTGATGACGACTCCAGCCGCAGCCGCAAAAATAGGTGTCCCCACCGGAGCAGCAATGTCAATTCCCCGATGCATCCTCCCCCAACGATAGCCATACCCGGAAGAAAGTTTTCCTCTAGCAGGCCACATGAAGCCCTTTTTGGAAATTGTCGGTTTGGGTAAATAGGTATCTGCTGAATCTAAAGGTGGTAATGCTGGCGATACGTTTCGTTGCTGAATTGATTGGAGCGAATCTGTTGCATCTCTACCAATCGGTGCTGTTGCCAAGCTATCGTCACTTTCATCTTCAGTTGGTTGCACTGAACGCTGCGGCTGTTTTGGTGCTTCTACTTGTAAAGTCTTGCTTGCTTGTTTGGAATTGAAGTTTTGGTCTGTTTTAAGTTCGATAGATGCAATCTGACGTAGCTTCCGCAACAAGCGATCGCCACTCGTCTTGGCAGCAGGTTGTTCTGCTAGTGTTGCTTGACTCAGCAATGGCTGGGTGCGATATCTCTGCTGTAATTTATCGATATCACTACGTAAATTTTGGACGTAGCGATCGCTCAACTGTGCTTGTTCGGCTTTTGCTGATTGCTGCCGCTGAATTTCCGCTATCCCTTGAGGATTGGCTTCCACAACCGAATCATCTTCAGAAATGTTGCCACCCATACCAGCATTAGTATTGTTTTCCAGAGCTGCTGTTATTGGCTGCTGGCTCTCACTTCCCTTTGATGGCGAAATTGGCACGATCAGCTGTTGGGCGATCTGAATGCGGTTGGGATCGGCTAATTTGTTGGCGGTAATGAGAGTTGTCAGTGGTAGTCTGTGTTGTTGCGCGATCGCACTCAGCGTGTCTCCGGCTTTTACCTTGTAGCTAAGTGCCTGTAAGGGGACTAGTACCATTGGGCGATCGACCGCTATTTTTGGCAGACTTGCCACTGTGTGCGTTTGTGCCAAAGACATGCTTCGAGCTTCAGGCATTGCCTCCAGTACGTAAGGCATTGCCTCCCCACTTGCATTACCATGTGTTGACTGTGGAGTTTGTAACTGAGGATGGAATGCTAGTAGAGACACTGCGGGTTGTAGCCCAGGATCGCTTGCTAGCGACGCCCCCATTTGTTCCTGGCTCGATGTCCCTGCCGATGCTTGCCACTCCTCAAACCCCAACTCCGCCGAACTATCTTCTTCCAAGCGATTCAATTTCTGTCTCAGGCGATCGATCGACCATCTTTGTCTGGCGATCGCTGCTTCTCGCTCGTCTAGTTGAGATACTAACGCTGCTGTTGATACGGTAATTTTACTTGCCTTGAGCTGGCGAATCAGGCGATTGACTCGCAAAGCTTGTAAAACTTTGGCTGTTTTCTCTGTTGGTTGCTTGGCTACAGGCTCAAATAACTGTATCGCGTTACTATGACTTCGAGTGAATGCTAAAGGCACGGTTGCCGCGATTCCTGTTGGCACACCAATGCTGCTAATGGTTAAGCTCGCTCTAGTTGCTATCGGCATTTGACTGAGCGAAGGCTGATTTACGGTTATGGCTGGAGCGCTATTACTGATTTGGGTCAATAGCAGATTGGACGCTCCGGCTGAGAAAATAATGCCGATCGTGGCGGCTGAAGTCCGCACTTGCCGCTTGGCTTTAGAGGCTCGATCTGCTCGATCTTTTGCCCACGTTTGTTTCAACAATGACCTCCTGTCTGGAATAGCGCTTAACTACCTCTGTTCATTTGCTCTGGCGATCGCAATTGCGATACTACTACACGATGGTTTTGAGTGTTATCAAATCCAGTTTTTCATGCTGAGATAAATATGCTGAGGCAAGCTTACTAGGCATTTTTGATTTAAACAAGCTTACAGCCTATTGGCAAAAAAAATTAACGTTGTCTCCAGTCTGCTCAATATACTACAGTTGGGCGATTTCTACTTAAGGAGTAAGAACTGCCCAGAATATAGGCATTTTTTGTTTTGGCATATCTATTTTTTCTTTTACCGCTATTTAACATTTCTTTAGAAAAAGATTACGCCAATGTATTGAGTCATATTACTTGTGTTCTCTATTACACATAGTCAATTTAAGTCAATTCCTGTAAGCCAACAAGTGTTGCATTTTACCAAAACTGCGAGCTACACAGCCAAGGCTTAACTCTGAGTACAAAGACTCAAATCCTCAATTTATCTTCCTATGGGAGCTGTCAATCTTCCATAACAAGACAGATGAATAATGAAGAAAATGTATCATCGAAGAAGAGATTTTAGTCAAAGAATCTATAAAAATTTCTTATATCTATCTCAAGACTGAAAAGCTGATGATGAGAATTTATTAAAAATAGCTGTAAAAAAAAATACTTTTATTTAGCTTAGAGTCAAAAAAATCAGAGAATATACGTAAGTCAGTTGTCAGTTATCAGTTATCTGTGGTAGTTGGTAGTTGGCAGTGATGCGTGGTGCGTGAAAAGAGAGCTGAGGTAGCTGAGGTGGCTGAGGGAGATACTGGTCACTGGTAACCGACGCTGGTAACTGGTCACTGCTCCCTATGCCCTCAAATATCCTAATTGCCGACGGGCTTCAAACAGACCAATGGCGACGCTGACAGAAAGGTTTAGACTGCGAACGCCAGTTTGAGCCATAGGAATGTAAACTCTAGCGTGACAAGCAGAGAGGACGGCTGGAGGTAATCCAGTTGTTTCGCTACCGAATAGCAACCAATCGTCAGCCTGAAATTGGTATTCGATGTAGTTCGATTCACCTTTAACGCTAAAGCCAACCCAGCGTCCCCCGCGCTCTAGATAATAGGTTTTGAAGCTGTCTAGAGATTCGTGGTAATGCAAGTTGACATATTGCCAGTAGTCTAAGCCAGCTCGTTTCAAATAGCGATCGCTAATTTCAAAACCCAACGGTGCAACCAAATGTAATTCTGTCCCTGTCGCCGCACAGGTACGGGCAATGTTTCCAGTATTGGGAGGAATTTGCGGGTGAACCAAAACGAGTTGAGGCATTTAAAAAGTCAAAAGTCGAAAGTCAAAAGTCAAAACGTTGAATTGAGATGCTGTCCTCTCAATAGCACAATTTGG
The DNA here is from genome assembly GCF_014696895.1 of Chroococcidiopsis sp. [FACHB-1243]. Taxonomy (NCBI): domain Bacteria; kingdom Bacillati; phylum Cyanobacteriota; class Cyanophyceae; order Chroococcidiopsidales; family Chroococcidiopsidaceae; genus Chroococcidiopsis; species Chroococcidiopsis sp. [FACHB-1243]. Next base: position 52,319 of record NZ_JACJQX010000007.1, read on the forward strand.
CTTCAGATTCATAAATATATAGTTTTTTTAAATAAATGTAAATCGAAAATAAATGATTAAAAATTCTTAACATTTATTTGTCACTTGTCACTCGTCATTTGTCATTTGTTCTACCAATAACAAATGACAAATGACGAGTGACTAATGTACTACACCATTGCCGACGAACAGAGCTTATCTTCCAGTTCTAACTCGCGATCGCTCATTGCTTGAATAGATTGCATGATAATGCTTCTTGGCTCAAAGCCGTACGCATGAAGTTTCAACCACTGCTGAGCGGTGTTACCCTCGCGCAGAATTTTTTGTACGGGAGAAAGAAAACAATTGAAGCCGTTTTGCTTGGCGATCGCCCAGACTTCTTGATAAACTTCTTCAATCCAGTCTCTCGCTAAGATTTTTCTGCCGTCTTGCCAATGAGTTAGCTGAGCGTCGAGGCTAGAGCGGGCGACGGCACTCTCGTTAGCAGCAGTAATTGTCAACAAATCTTCAGCGCGGGTTGTTGCTGGTAGGGTACTCATTTCTAGCGGATCGAGTTGTGGATCTGCTATGAGTTGGCACAGCCGCGCTTCTAGTAAGGCAGTAATACTTAATAAAGCAATCGGATCGGTGACGAGATCGCAGATTCTTAATTCTAAACGGTTGAGGTCGTAAGGGCGGCGATCGCCATTCGGTCTTACCGATGCCCAAAGATGGCGCACGCTCTGCATTGTCCCTGCGGCTAACTGTTCCTCAACCCAACGAATATGATGAGCGTGGCTTTCAAACAGGGGGACGTGCGCGGGAGTTTGAGGAAAAACTGCCCAACGGGTGGAGTGATAACCAGTAGGTTCGCCGTCAATAAAAGGAGAGGAGGCACTGAGGGCGAGGTACAGAGGTGCTTCGACGCGGATCAGACGACACGCCCGTAAGAGTGCTTCTGGATCTTCAATCCCAACATTGATATGAACGCTAGCAGTAACAACTGTAGTACCGTAGGTCTTTTCAATATATTCATGGTATGGGTTATTCGGGTCGGAACGGTAGAAGCGATCGCTCCCCCCCAAAGATAAAGTACTACCAGGAATAAACGTGTAGTTACCCAATCGCTGGAGATATTCCCGTATTTTGCGCCGAGGGCGCAGTAGTTCGCATAACTGTCTTTCGTATTGAGTTGAGGGAGACGTTATATACTCTACGTTACGGCTATCTGGCTCTTTGGCAAAATTACCCTCTAAATTTGCCACGATTTTGTCTGAAAGACCGACGACATCACCCGATGGTGTCCCCGTGTACATTTCAATTTCAAAGCCTTTTGATAGCAGCACTTGATTCTCCTCGGCTTGCAGTGAGTAATTCTTCCACTAACTAAGTGTATCTAGCAGCGGCAAAACTTTGCATCTGCCCGAAAGTTCAATACCTGCGTTAGTTTGACATGACAGAGCTTCTATCCGTAGTTAGGTGCAGTTATATCTTTGGTTGAATGCAAGAAGGCAGCAGGAAGAACACCCCTGGAATCCTTAGATGGCGGTTTAACCTTGCTATCACCATAGATCTAACCACCTCGTATTGACTCCTCTATAAAGAATCATATCGCTTTTCAGGAAATGAGCTGCGGATCGCTGTCAGCAGTTGATGAATAGCGCGAATAAATGAGGCTTGTCTGCCATTACTCCCGCTTTGCTTGCAAAAACTCTAGTTTGCGAGTCTTCATTAGCTCGTTGGAGAAACTTATGCGAAAAACGAAACGATTTCGATGGCTACGCTATGCATTAATTGTAATTATGGTTTGCGGACTTGCTATTCTACCTCAAACGGTTCTATCTCAAGAAAGACAAATTTTTACAGTTAATAGCATCTTAGATGAACCGGACGGGAATATAGGTGATGGGAATTGTATTTCCAATCCTTCCCGCCTCTGTACGTTACGCGCCGCAGTACAGGAAGGTCAGGCAGTCAACCGTGCTGTCACCGTACCAGCAGGTTTGTACGAACTGAGTCAGGGACACTTAGATATCACCAAAAACTTAACCCTGACTGGTGCGGGTTCTGGGAAAACAAAACTGGATGGCATGTTGAAAAGTCGCGTGTTTGATATCGCTGACACTGGCTTTGCCTACATTGGTAAAGTCACAGTACAGTGGGGTGATGCAACCCCTGGCTTTGCCAGTCACTCCCACGGTGGGGGTATTCACAACCACGGGACACTGATTTTAGTTGACAGCACAGTCAGAGCAAGTTCTATTAACTGGAGGTATGGTAATGCTTGGGGTGGTGGTGGAATTACCAATGCGAGTACCGGCAAAGCGACACTCGTGAACGTAACGATTGTGGGAAACTCTACATCTGGTGCAGGTGGGGGGATTGAAAACCTCGGCACGATGGATGTGTACAATAGCACGATCGCTAACAATCAGTCTTTCCGCTCGGCAACGAGTGGTGGTGGAATTGCCAATACTGGTACGATTCAGTTAAAGAATTCGCTGGTAGCAAATAACTATGAGGGTGATAATTGCGACGGCACGATTGTCGATCTTGGTGGTAACCTGTCAAGTGATGCAACCTGTGGCTTTCCTACCAGCCGAAGTAACGTTGAGATCGTACTAGGCGGACGTGACGATAATGATATCTTGCCAATCTCCGCTGAGAGTCCGGCAATCGATCGCGGGATTGACGAACAATGCCAGAGTACCGATCAACGTGGTATGACTCGACCTCTGGACGGAAACAGAGATGGTATTGCTGTATGCGATGTGGGTGCATACGAGTATCTCGCACCTCCAGCAGAGGGAGTTGACACAATTACTAATTAATAGCCGTTTCAATTGGATGAAATACCAATGATGTAGGGGTGCACAGCTGTGCGCCCCTACCAATGTCATGTACACAATCGAGAATTGCTAGCAATAGATTGGGGATTTTAAATTAAACCCAAAATCCCAAATCTAGAATTTATCTTCTCGAGCGTCTGCGGAGGCGATCGATTGTGACGGCAACAATAATGACTAAACCCTTGACAACTAACTGCCAGAAGAATGACATATTCAACAAAGTTAGTCCGTTATTGAGGGTGGCAATGATTAACGCACCAAGCAGAGTTCCCCAGATAGTGCCAATCCCACCCGAGAAGCTGGTTCCGCCCAAAATTACAGCCGCGATCGCATCGAGTTCGTATCCATTCCCTAGCATTCCCGTAGCACTGTAAAGACGGCTGGCGCTCATAATTCCCGCTAAGCCGGAGAGCAAGCCACTGACACCGTAAACAAATAACAGTACTCGCTTGACCTTAATTCCCGTTAGTCTTGCCGCCTGTTGATTGCCACCCACTGCATAGATCTGCATTCCCAAAATAGTGCGGCGGAGAATAAACCAGCTAGCTACCACTGTCAGCAACGCAATTACCACTAACCAAGGAACTGGTCCTAAGTAATTAATCCCGATCCAAGCAAAGTTGAGGTCGCGGTTGATTACGGTTGTACCGCTGGCAATTAAATAAGCAGCCCCTCGCAGAGCCGTGAGCGCACCTAGAGTGACAATGAAAGGTGGCAGGTCAAGAAAGGCAATTAAAGCACCGTTAATTAAGCCCAAACCCAAGCCTGCGAGTAAAGCAACGGGAACCGCCAGCCAGCCGACTCCTGGTATGAGTGATGTTAGTACGCCAACTACAGCTGTTACTCCCAGGATAGAACCAACCGAAAGATCGATTCCGCCCGTAAGGATTACAAACGTCATCCCTGTTGCTAGCACGATGTTGATCGATGCTTGCCGGAATATATTGACTATGTTGCCTGTGGTCAGAAAGTTAGGCGTGAGTAAGGCGAAGAGAATGCAAATCAGCGCCAGAATCGGTAGAATTCCTACTACCTGAACCAGGTTACTTGCAGATTTACGCCTACCTCCCTTGGGGCGATCGCTCGATCTGCCTCGCATTGGTTTTGATTGGATTTGACTCATAATTTTTCTCCCTCAATTGCTCCGGTGGCGTAAGTCATAATCTTTTCTTGCGTAATTTTCTCGCCGTTAGTACTGTTTAGTTCGCCAACTAAACGCCCTTCTCGCATCACCAAAACGCGATCGCTCATCCCAATAATTTCGGGTAGTTCGCTCGAAACCATTAGAATTGCAACTCCTTGGGCTGCTAAGTCGCTAATGATGCGATAAATCTCGCTTTTTGCCCCAATATCTACACCCCTTGTGGGTTCGTCTAACATCAAAACTTTAGGCTTAATTGCCAACCATCTTGCTAGCAGCAGTTTCTGTTGGTTGCCACCAGATAAATCTAAGGCTCTAATGCCTAGTTCTGCTAGCCGAATATTAAAGTTATCGACTGCGGCTGAGGCAATTTGGTTAATTCGTAATGGGCTGATCGTGCCTACTTTTGCTTCCCGTTTGAGCAGGTTAATTGCAATATTCTTGCGGCAGCTCATTTCGAGAAATAAGCCCTGTTCTTTGCGGTCTTCTGGCACGTAACCAATACCAGCGGCGATCGCATCGCTGGGTTGATTGATGTTGAGATGTTTACCATCTAAAATCACTTCGCCACTTGTCTTGGGGTCGGCACCGAAAATTAACCGACATAATTCCGTACGTCCTGCACCTACCAGTCCTGCCAAGCCGACAATTTCTCCTGCGTGTAGTGTTAAACTTGCAGGCTGAATTTTGCCACCATCGCTCATGTTTTTTACCTCTAGTACGACTGAACCGATGGTTTTTCCGGGCTGTTTCTCAAACAAGTCTTGCAAAGGTCTGCCTACCATCATTTGTACCAAGCGCTCGCTAGAGATCTCCTGGCGTTCTAAACTGCCTACGTACTCGCCATCTCGCAAAACGCTAATGCGATCGGCAAGCGCGTAAATTTCTTCCATGCGATGACTGATGTAGATAATGGCAATGCCGTTGTCTCGCAGCTTGCGAATTAACTCAAATAGTTGTTCTGTCTCGCGGTCTGAAAGCGCTGCGGTTGGCTCATCCATAATTAGGATGCGGCTATTGTCCTTGAGCGCCCGCGCAATCTCGACTTGTTGCTGTTCGGCAATCGAGAGGCGAGACACCGTGTCTTCTGGCTGAAAACTCGCTCCCAAACTGTTGAGGACTGCTGCTGCTTCCTGATTCATCCGATCGCGATCGAGGAAATATCCTTTAGTTAACTCGCTACCCATGAAGATGTTTTCAGCTACAGTCAAGTTGGGGGCGAGATTCAATTCTTGATAAATCAGCGCAATTCCTGCAAGTTTTGCAGCACTAGGATCGGAAATTTTTACTGGGTCGCCGTTAATGCGAATTTCACCTGCATCTGTGTCGTATGCCCCAGCCAGAATTTTCATCAACGTACTTTTACCCGCGCCATTCTCGCCCATCAGAGCGTGAATTTCACCTGGATAAATAGTCAAATTGACATTTTCCAAGGCAGTTACACCATGAAATTTCTTGGTAATGCCTCGCATTTCTAACCGAGGGATGGGAGGGGATGTTGTTGTTGTCATAAAAATTGCGAGAGTCGGGAGTTGTAGGGGCAGGTTTTTTGAAGATAGCTGTCAAACAACAGAGAGTTCTGCCGTCAAACCCGTCCTTACAGAAGTCAAGAGAAGTTAAAAATAATTCCGAATTCCGAATTCCGAATTCTTACTGCCAGCCTTTATAGTCTTTGACGTTGTCTCTGGTAATTAGCCTGACAGGAATCAAAATGTCGGGATTCTTCGGCTTCTTGCCATTGAGAATGTCGTTACCAACTCGAACGGCTGTTTGCGTCATGCCCAGTGGATCTTGAGCAGCAGTCGCAACAAAAATACTATTGGGGTCTTCAATTGCTTGTTTTGCTTCCGGTGCGCCATCTACGCCGACAATGAAAAACTCGTTGCGTCTGGCTTGCTTGGCTGCTAGTTCTGCACCAACTCCGCTCGGATCGTTGATCGCAAATACGGCATCAATTTTGTTAAATGATGTCAGCAAGTCACTCATGACCCTTAAACCACCATCTCTGCTACCTTCTGCGTTTTGGTCTTTAGAAAGTATTTTGATGTTGGGGTACTGAGCAAAGACTTGTTCGCAACCTTTGACGCGATCGAATACAGATTGTACTGGCGGACCATTCACAATTACAACATTGCCTTTCCCTTTGAGGCGATCGGCAATATACTGACAGCTAATCTGCCCTGCTTGCAGATTATTAGAGGTGACAGTAGCATCTACGCCACCACCCGCACCTGTATCAACTGCGATTACGGTAATGCCTGCTTGTTTGGCTTTTTCCACAGCAGCTGCAATGCCCTCACTATCGCCAGCATTTAGCAGGATTAAGTCCGTGTTAGCGGCAATAAAGTTTTCGATTTGATTGAATTGCAAGTTGAGGTCGTAACCGCTAGAAACAACAGCAGTTCGTACCCCTTCTCCAGCAATTTTCTTAGCCTCAGATTCCGCACCTCTTCCCATCAAGACAAAGAAGGGATTGCTGAGATCGCCTACAGTAATTGCCAGCGATCGCAGTTTTGTGTTTGGATTGATTTGCGCTGTAGAGTTATTTTGGCTATCTGGCGAGCAAGCAACAATGGCACTACCGATCGCGCCTAATAGACCAATGGCGATCGCGGCTTTTTTCCCTTTCATTTTTTCAACCAGCTTTTAAAAATAGTCAGACCGAATCTATATTGCGAGATGCGATCGAGATTTCAGGCAATTTTTTTAGTATGCAGAATTATTATTTTGATTTTTTTATTAAATGTTATACATCTATCTTAAAGCTTATATCTTGAAAGTAGGTTGAATGCGCGATCTCCCTAAAATTTGTTGAGACTCGTATAGATAAGTGCTGTTTGATATCAAAAGTTGCTTCAAATTATTTAAACCAGAAACAAAAATTAAATTAAAAATTGTAAATATTGAATTGACCGAATGTCTATTTATCAGAATATCTGAATGCAAGAATGCTAAAGAGAAAAATATATTTTATCGCGGCTTGATTTGCTATATCTCTGAGTAGAGAAAATATTTTGAGCCGGAGTATCCGTGGTAAATCAACAGCAATTATTTCTCGTACTGCTCGTAAGCCGCAACAATTCTTTGCACTAAAGGATTGCGAACGACATCTTTTTGAGAAAACTCGCAAAAAGCAATTCCTTCGAGATGTTGCAAAATCTTCAACGCTACTGTTAACCCTGATTGTTGTTGCAAAGGTAAGTCAGTCTGAGTCATGTCCCCAGTCACAACCATGCGCGAACGGAATCCCAACCGCGTTAACACCATTTTCATCTGGGCTGGTGTCGTGTTCTGCGCCTCATCTACAATCACAAAAGCATTATTCAGCGTGCGACCCCGCATATATGCTAGAGGAGCTACTTCAATGACTCCCCGTTCCATTAAGTTAGCCATTTTTTCTTGGTCGATAAACTCATACAATGCGTCGTAGAGGGGACGGAGAAACGGATCGACTTTTTGTTGCAAATCCCCTGGTAAAAAGCCCAGTTTTTCCCCAGCTTCCACGGCTGGACGAGTTAAAATTAACCGTTCGTACTGATTTGCTAACAAAGCTTGGGCAGCAATTACCACTGCTAAATAAGTCTTACCAGTACCAGCAGGACCAGAGCAAAATGTCAAGTCATGAGTGCGAATGTATTGAATATACTGACGCTGGCGAAAAGTTTTTGCCCTGACTTCATCGCCGCGACGGGTACGAGCGAGAACGTCTCGCTGTAATTCTTGCAGTTCGCCTTGGCGATGGGTATCTAATGCTTGACGCGCCGTCAGGATATCTGCATTTGAAATACTTTTACCTTGACTCCAAAGGTCTTCGAGCGATCGCACTAACTGCTGGCTTAGCTCAATTTGTTTTTCCGTGCCGTAAATATATAACTCTTGCCCGCGCAACACAACTGTAGCACCTGTGAGTCGCGCCAGGGTTTTCAAATTTTCTTCATTTTCTCCGGCTAAAGCGATCGCGCCAGCTTGAGTTGGTAGCGCGATCGTTAAAGGCTCTGCCATACCAGTTTTCTATTTGTCATTGGTCGTACCCTATGGGAAGGGCTTTGCCCTACGCCATCAGTCATTTGTCCTTTCTAGCTTACTAGCTACAAACGAGCGGTAACCATCAACCAACGACTAATGAGAACGAGGTTTTTGCACGGGTTTGGGACTCTCACCTCGCTGTTCCCTCAATTTTGGCGCAGATGAACGATCTGATGAACGTCCGGTTTCTTCCCCACTCGTCGCACCATTAAAAGCTTGGCTACCGTAAATATCCAGATATACTGAATGCCCTGACATAGCAGCAGCAGCAGCAATAACCGTGCGAATATTTTGAATATTGCGTCCGCCGCGACCAAAAACTCGCCCCTTGTCTTCACCTTCAAAGGCGACTCTAAGCCAAACCTTTGCCGTACTAGGGAAGAACTCACAATCCACGCTTAGCGAGTTGGGAGACTCCAAAAACGGCTGAATCAGAAATTGCGCTAGTTTAGCGTAATCTGGTTGTCGATCTGAACTTATAGTGCGATCGCCCTTATGAGTTGGTTGATTGGCTGGCTGCGGTATTGAGCTGTTCAAAAACATTAGCTTTTTGTAAAATGTGACGCACGGTATCAGTAGGTTGAGCACCTTGTTGGAGCCGCCTTACGATTCCTGGCACATCTAGCTTAGTTTCGTCAGTTCTGGGGTTGTAGAATCCCAGCTCTTCCAAAGCACGACCTTCGCGCCGAGCGCTGCTTTTTATCGCCACAATGCGGTAACTTGCTTCCCGCTTTTTACCGTATCGCTTCAATCGCAGTTTGATCATACTGGGGTTAACTTCTCCTGTAGGCGGCTAATAGATTGTATTCACTGAATAGATCATCATATCACAGTTAGGAGGGAGCGCACGAGCAGGGAGCGCACGAGCAGGGAGCGCACGAGCAGGGAGCAGGGAAGACTTATTGCCTCTTTACACTCACCATTCACCACTCACAGAGTCCCAAATCCCTTTTTCTTCTTCTCTTTTTTCTTTTTCTTAGCGGGTGCGCCGCTAGCGTAGCCCCGCCAACCAGGAGGAGTAGGACGACTACCAGCAGCATAGGGATCGCCCATACCACCGCCACCACCGAATAGATTAGGCATACCTGGGAAGCCGCCGCCTTGACCCATCTGCTGCATCATGGCTCGCATTCTCTGGAAGTCGCTCACCAGTTTGCTCACGTCGCTTTCTTTGTAACCAGAACCTCTGGCAATCCGGCGGCGACGGCTGGGGGAACTAGATAATAGATCGGGGTCTTTACGTTCCTGCTTTGTCATGGAATTGATCATCGCTTCGCAGCGCTTGAGCTGGGTTTCACCCTGCTTCAGCTGGTCGTCCGACATCTTATTCATGCCAGGAATTAGCTTCATGATGCCTCCCAAAGAACCCATGTTCTTCAGCAGCCGCATCTGCTTCAGAAAGTCGGTGAAGTCAAATTTTGCCGAGAGAATTTTCTCTTGCATTTTCTCAGCATCGGCAAGGTCAAATTCTTCTTGGGCTTTTTCTACGAGCGTCAGCACGTCGCCCATACCTAAAATCCGCGATGCCATGCGATCGGGGTAAAAGGGTTGTAGTGCTTCTACTTTTTCCCCGACACCGACGAACTTAATCGGCTGTCCCGAGATTCGTCGAACTGAAAGCGCTGCTCCACCTCGGCTGTCACCGTCCAGCTTGGTGAGAATTGCCCCAGTAATACCGACTTGTTCGTGGAAAGTGCGGGTGAGATTGGCTGCTTCTTGACCCGTCATCGCATCCACTACCAACAGCGTTTCGTGGGGTTGCACGGCTTCTCTAACACGAATCAACTCCGCCATCATGTCTTGGTCAATTTGCAGGCGACCAGCGGTATCGATAATAACTGTATCTACCCCTTGTGCTTTGGCTTGTTCGACACCTTGTCGCGCAATCTCTACGGGGTCGGCATTGCTACCCATTTCAAACACGGGTACGTCAATTTGCTTACCCAGAGTCACCAACTGATCGATCGCAGCAGGACGATACACGTCTGTCGCTACCATCAAGCAACTGAGGTCTTGCTTACGTAGATGCAACGCTAATTTTGCTGTAGCGGTGGTTTTTCCTGTCCCCTGCAAACCTGCCATCAAAACAATGGTAGGGGCTGCGTCTGCCTGTGCTAGGGGAACGTTGGTTTCCCCCATCACTTCTACTAGTTCGTCATAAACAACTTTGATGAATTGCTGGTCGGGTCTAACACCGGAAAGTACCTCGGCTCCTTGTGCCTTAGTTTCTACTTCAGCAATAAAATCTTTGACTACCTGCAAATTGACATCCGCCTCCAATAAGGCGCGGCGTACCTCCCGCAATGCCTCTTGAATATTGGCAGGGGAAATCTTATCTTGTCCCCGCAGCTTTTTCCAGGCAGATTCTAGGCGATCGGCAAGTGCATCAAACATATTTCATCAAGTAAAACGGCGATCGGATTTTGGGAAAGCAAATTTTATCCACTATTTCCATTATGAGTGGTGAGTGGTGCGTGGTGCGTGGTGCGTGAATCAATTTTAGATTTTAGATTTTGGATTGTAATTCTGGGCAACTCTCCCTCAGCTTTCTCAACTCTCTTATCCCTTCGCTCCTCACTCCTCGCTTTTCTGAGAATAATGTTAAGAAATATTAAAAATAGCTATTTTGTATTTTTAGATACAGAATTACCTGCTATATTAAAAAAGTGAAAGTAAACAGAAAAATATAAAGAGGAATAAATTATGTCTACTCAAGAACAAGCTCGGGCGTTGATGATGCGTCACCACCACGTAGTCAAAAACCGTCAGCAATCGATGTTGAACCGTGCAGCAGCTGAAATTGGTTTTGAAGGTACGACAGAATATTGGAATCATATTCAAGGCAAACCCCACCCCACCTTCTCGGCTAACTACGATCGCAGTGGTTCTTCTATGAGCTAGATGGCGATTTTTATGTGAAGAAAGTTTGCTAAATTTGTTAAATAACATAAAGCTCCCCTCAAAATTGCCTGGCGATCGCAGTTTTGAGGGGAGCTAACATTTTGCAGTTGAGTACAGATACCGGGAATAACTCTACAGAGAATTGCTAAGTCAAGATTGAGTAGTGAACCCGCTGCCGACACTAAATCTTCTAGTGACAAACAACGTTTTGCTTCTCCAAAGTGCTAAAGTCACTATAAAATTACTTCGCACGATAGATGATAGAGTTTTAGTGATTAACATATTTTAACAATTGCCTGTAAAAAGATGGTTGGCATGTTATCTCGCTGAAAAACGACAGGAGCCAACAGCAAAACCAACTCGTGCATAGAAATGCGCTCGCAATTTGAAAAATATAGAACTCAGTAAACCTTATGGAAGCACTTCCCACGGTTAAAGCTACTCCTGCTCAACACGAATTGACCGATCCAAAAGTAGAAATAGATACTTTAATTACAGCACCTCAACAAGAAACAGAGATCGATCTAGAATTTCTTTACACCAGAGATATCGAATTTCGTCAAGAAACCATTTACTTTGTGGTAGTCGATCGCTTTTATGATGGCGATCCAAACAATAGCGAAGGTCCCAACCCAGAAATTTACGATCCAACTAAGCAAGAGTGGGGCAAATATTGGGGTGGTGACTTACAAGGTATTATTGACAAACTCGACTATCTTAAAGGCATGGGAGTGACAGCAATTTGGCTAACTCCTTTATTCGAGCAAATTGAAGATTTATTTATCGAAAGTGCGGCAATTCACGGCTACTGGACGAAAGACTTCAAACGCTTGAATCCGCGATTTATCGGTCAAGATGAAGAGCCATCCCTGAACAAAACTCAAGAGACTAGAAATACCACCTTCGATCGCTTGATTGACGAACTGCACAAGCGAAAGATGAAATTAATTCTCGATATTGTCTGCAACCACAGTAGCCCTGACATTAGCGGAGTCAAGGGAGAATTATATGACGATGGCGTAAAAATTGCTGACTTTAACGATGATAAAGATCATTGGTATCATCATTACGGTGAAGTATCCAATTGGGAAGATGAATGGCAAGTACAAAACTGCGAACTTTCCGGTTTAGCCACATTTAACGAAAATAACAACGAATATCGCAACTACATCAAATCGGCGATTAAGCAGTGGCTAGATCGAGGCGTGGATGCTTTGCGGGTAGATACGGTGAAACATATGCCAATTTGGTTTTGGCAAGAGTTTATCGCCGATATTCAAGCCCATAGACCGGATGTTTTTGTCTTTGGTGAATGGATTTTTAGCCATCCACTTGACGATCTTTCGGTAGAATTTGCCAACTGTTCGGGAATGTCGATGCTCGATTTTGGGCTATGTATAGCCCTGCGAGATGCTTTGGCAAAAGGAGCAGAGAGTGGATTTCAACTGATTCAGGACATTTTCGATCTAGATTATCGCTACAACGGGGCAACAGAGTTAGTCACTTTTATTGACAATCACGATCTGCCACGTTTCCAGTCGCTCAATCCCGACCCTGAAATGCTACGAGTGGCGATCGCTCTAATCATGACATCTCGTGGTATCCCTTGCATCTACTACGGTACGGAACAGTATCTTCACGACGATACAAATGGCGGAAACGATCCCTACAACCGACCGATGATGACGAGTTGGGACAACGATACTGAAATCTATCGTTATATTCGCTTGCTTTCTGGCTTGCGGCGACTCAACCCAGCTGTATCGGTTGGTAGCCATCAGCAGCGATATATTACCCCAGATGTCTACTGCTATGTCAGAAGATATGGTGAGTGTACCTGCTTTGTTGCCATGACTCGGGGTGAAGCCGTCACGATTGATACAGTCATGACAGACTTACCAGATGGCGAGCATACTTGCGTGTTAACGCGGCGCAAATTTACAGTGGAGAACGGCGAGATCCGCAATTTAGAACTGGGATCGAGAGATGTCATCGTTCTCAGCCATATCGGTGAAAGGGCAAAAGCTAAAACTTTAGTTAGAGTGCAATTAAATGGGGTCAACACTCAACTAGGTGAGAGAATTGTGGTGATGGGCGATTGTCCAGAACTAGGAAACTGGGATATTGGCAAGGCTTACCCCCTAGAGTACATCAATGCCAATACTTGGTTTGCGGAAATTCCCTTCGAGGAGAGCGCTGGTAAGTTAATTACTTACAAATATGCCATATTGCGGGAAGGGCAATCGCCATTACGAGAAAATATCGTGGCTCGACGTTGGGTTGTTGCTAGCGAAGGGACGGTTAAGTGGCGAGATCTCTGGGCATCTGGGAGAGAATCGTAATTGGTTGAGGATTGATGGTTGATGGTTGTTGGTCGCTCCTCTGTCCCTCTGCTCCTCTGCTCTCTTTCCCCTGCTCTCTGCTCCCTAATTCAGGAAATTGCGAAGACTAAAGTTCGGTTTTACGCCTGTCGCTAGTGCCAAAATCTCGATACTCTCTTAGTGAGTAGCAAAAGTGGAACTGTCTAGAAAAGCGGAACGGAACGGAGAGTTGCTAGCTGTGAGAGGGGGCGATCGCTGGTGCAAATGTGGACTTTACCAACTATAAGGGAAATTATTACCAAGAGCAGAGCGGATGAGGTTGGCTGTTACACTCCAGAGTTGGAAACAGAAGTCATTCGCCATACCAGTGCTGCATCTAAACGGCTCAAAGTCGTGAAAGAGTGGAGTGCGGCGATCGCGGCACTCGAACAGCTATTGTTAGATAGTCTTGGTTCCCCATTATCAAACTCTTTAGGATTTAAAGGCGATCGAGGCATCGTTTTAGCTGGTCCAGCACCAATTTTGAGTCAAAAGGAGTTGCTAGCTAACTTTCAAACTGGAGTGTTTACCGCAGAGTGGCTGAAGTTGTCTGGAGGAAGACCGTTTCAACTCCCGCCAGCTGCAACCAAGTCTGATGTAGCCAAGTCTCAAGCAACATCCGATCCTTTACCTGTAGCAGTAGAAATCGATCCCCCTGGTAGTACGACTATACCCTTGCTACCGGGAGATCCGCTAGCAAAGGAACAGTTTTGCTTAGTTTTGACAGATAGTTTTAGCTTGGTGATGGTTGCTGGGGTAGATGGCAATAACGACCCAGTATTTATGTTTGCATTTGAACCGGAGATAGTTGCGCAGGCATGGCAGACGCTTCGGGCGCGAGTTGCTCTCACTAGCTCCCGATATCTACTATTGCAACTCGATGCGATCGCCCATAAATATGCTCCCGTTGCCCCAGATTACCGGATCGTGGCTCAATTTAGCCGTCTGTTACTAAAGCATTTGCCAGAACCAGAGGAAGGACAAGGGGACAATGCAAAAGTCAAAAGTCAAAAATCAAAAGTCAAGAGCAACGATAATGTTCTTGACTTTCAACTCCCGACTCCCGACTCCCGACTCCCAACTCCCCATTCCCGTCCCGATTTAGAACTCCTGCAAGCATTTGCCCACGAAGTTCGCACGCCTTTGACGACAATTCGCACGCTGATTCGCCTGTTATTGAAGCGACGAGACTTGTCTAGCGATGTGCAAAAACGCTTAGAGGCGATCGAACACGAATGTCGAGAACAAATCGATCGCATGGAGTTGATGTTTCAAGCGGCGGAACTAGAAACATCTGCTTCAGATAGCAACAATAATAATTATTTGATTGCCACATCTTTAGAACAGTTGTTGCAGCAAAGTATTCCCCGCTGGCAACACAGTGCGAAACGCCGCAGCATGACTTTAGATGTGATTTTGCCGCAGCAAATGCCAACGGTGATCAGCCATCCTAGTATGCTCGATCGGGTACTGACAGGATTAATCGAGAATTTTACTCGCAGCCTACCCGCTGGCAGTCAAATTCAGGTGCAGGTCATTCCTGCTGGCGATCAACTCAAGCTACAGTTATTTTCGCAACTTCCAGGAGAAGATGACGAAGCCGCACAAAGTTTCTCTGTCACGTCAATTGGCAAATCTCTCGGTCAGTTGCTAACCTTTCAACCCGAAACAGGCTGTATCAGCCTCAATCTCAATGCTACTAAGCACCTATTTCAATCGATTGGAGGCAAATTGATCGTGCGTCAGAAACCACAACAAGGAGAAGTATTGACAGTGTTTCTCCCCCTATTTGGGAGTGGGGAGTCGTAGGGGCGGGTTTTTTTGAGGATACCTGTCATCACATAAATGATGCTGCGGTTAAACCCGCCCGTATATTTGAATAGAAGGTAATGAGTTGAAGGTAGGGATCGATCGCCAATTACACCGATTGCTTATCGATTGCTTATCGATCGCTGGTTACTGGTATTTTTACCGACTTACTTTTATTCTTATTCTCGCGGCGATGCTGCCACATGACAACGCCAGTAACGAATAGAACTAAGGGTGCAAGTCCTACTAAAACGTAGAGAAAGCGCGATGGTAAACCCCAAAATGTACCGACGTGCAGATCGAAAAATGAGTTAATAATGCGATCGCCTAGCGATTTGGGCTGTCGTGAATCTTCAACTTGAAGAACTTTTCCGCTGTAGCGATCGATGTGTGCTACACCATAAGTTGACCAGCTTTCGCCATACAAGCCGTAGATTGAAATCGCTCCTGTTTCGGACAGAGGCAAATCTACAGAAATTCGCTGCATTCCTGGTAGTACAGTTTTGGCTTGCTCGACTGCTTTAGCAAGCGTTATGGGTGCTTGTCCCGATCTTGGCTTGGAAGTAACGGGATCGTCGTTGGGAGTTGGGCTAAATGTCAATGCCCGAATCGCCGGATAGGTAAAATCTGCAAAGTTCCAACCGAAGCCTGTAATCGCAGTGAGTGAGAGAAAAACTGCTGTTGTAATTCCAATAACCTTGTGCAAATCGAAGTTTCGTCGCTTGATATGCGCCTTCCACTTGATTTTAAATCCGGTTGAAAGTTTGCGCCAACCAGACCACAATAAAGTGCCTGTGATTGCGGCAACCAGGAGAAACAAAGCTACAATTCCTGTTAAAATGACTCCGGGCTGTTCGATAAACAAACGATAGTGTATGTTGAGCAAAAAGCGATAGTAGCTGAATCTTTCCAAGCGATCGCCCATCACTTTTTCTGTATAGGGATTGACGAATACTTGATGAGCGCCGTCGAGATAAATATCTGGATTTACATTCGGTTCTTCCATCACAACATTGAAGGGGTAGCGATCGCTTTTTGGGATGGAAACGCTTACAGCTTTCCATTGCGGACGAGCCGCTTGAGCAATTTCCACGGTGCGATCGATTGATATTGGTTGTCCTTGGGGAATAACTACCCCAAATTGTTGAGACACAATCCAATCGTCAATATCTGAGTGAAACACAAGCAGACTGCCTGTGATGCCAATCAGAATTAAGATTAACCCGACAGCTAAGCCGATATAACGGTGAATTGAAAATACCAAATCACGAAGTCTTTTTGTACGCATACAGCATATATAGTTTCAAAAATGGTAGATTTCGCTGGCACACAAAGCCTCACTCCACCTGCGGTTTTCCTCTCCTTGGCAAAGCGAGGGGTTAGGGGAGTCAAAATTCCACCGCCACAGTTCCCAAAACTGTAAAAGGCGCACCTGGGTAAATTAAGGCGGTATTCTGAGATGATTCGTAGTATTTGGTATCAAATAAATTCTTGAAATTTAGCCCCACTCTCCAGTTATCGCGCTTGTAGAAAATACTGGCATCGGCACGCACGTAAGAGGGGAGTACGAGATCGTTAGGTAATTCAGCCTCGCGATCGCCTACATAAAATACTCCCACACCAAAACCTAATCCTTGTAAATTGCCACGTTGAATTTCATAAGTCGTCCATAAACTAGCTCCTTCTGCTGGAGCATTTGTGAGTACGTCATCAACAGGAAGATTGTTATCTTCAGTCACAAAGGCATCATTAATAAAACCAGAGGCAACTATGTTCCATCCAGGTAAAATTTCTCCTCCTAGATCGAATTCAATCCCGCGACTTTTTACTTCTCCTACTCCAATTGAGAAATCTGGGTTGTCGGGATCGGGTGTCAAAATATTGGTTTTAGTTATTTCATAAGCCGCTAAAGTTGCTGAGAGATTTCCTATTTCGGCTTTAACTCCGGCTTCGTATTGCGTGCCACGAGTTGGCTCAATTAGTTCTCCACTAGCTGTTGTCGTATTATTGGGAACAAAAGAACGGCTATAACTGGCATAGAGAGAAATCGGTTCAATCGGTTGATAAACTAATCCCACACGCGGGGAAAATGCATCGTCCTCAAACTCGTTAGACCTGTCAATTCGTTCTTCTCCTACAGTTTGTTCGTAACCCCTAGATTCAAAACTTGTAAAATCAAATCTGCCTCCTATTAGTAGTTTTAGATTGGGCAATAACGCGATCTGATCTTGTAGATACAACCCAACCGCGTTAGAAGTTAAATCGTCTTTAAAAGAGTATTCTAGAGGTGGAATCGGTTCGCCATACACGGGGTCGAAGACATTAATGTTAGTTCCACCAGCCTCAATATTTTCATAGCCGTTATTGCGCTGAGATAGCTCTAGCCCCAGTAGTAGTTGATGCTGCACTGACCCTGTGTTAAATTTAGCCATCAAATCGGTTTGCCAAGAATAAACATCGTCATATTCAGAGCCATCTATGACACAAAATCGAGATACTTCCTGAGTTTCTGGATCGTACTCAGACACTCGACAAGCTACATCTTCCCCTTCCGAAAAAGAAGCTCCAAAAGCAGTACGAAGACTAATATTGTCGTCAAAGCGATGGTCAAAGCTGAGGATGAGATTATTGGTAGTCTCATCAATGCGATCGCCTGGTTCTCCCAAATATCGACTAATGGGAAGCTCAAATGTAACTGGATCTATTGGAAGCCCATCATTGTACGTGCGATCGGAATATAAATATTCATACTCTAAAGTTAGAGTAGTTGCATCGCCAATTTTGTAGCTAATTACAGGTGCGATCGAGAGAATTTCTCCATCGACAAAATCTATGAAACTACTAAAGTTTTGGTAAGAGGCATTCAAGCGATATAATAGTTTTCCATCAGTAGTCAATGGTCCAGAAAAGTCAATAGATGGCTCGTAAAAGTCATAGCTTCCAGCCGTAAACTCAGCTGCATAGTAAGGATTGCTGAGGGGTTTTTTGGTAACAAAATTTATAATTCCCCCTGGCTCTACTTGACCGTACAATACTGAAGCTGGACCCTTCAAAACTTCCACTCGATCGATGCCACTAGGAGCAATTGTTGGCGCTTCAATACGGAATCCATTTCTCAAGGTTCTAGAATCGCTAAATCCTCGAATATTGTAGGTATACGAAAAGCCATAATCTACTCGTGGAGTCACACCTGAAACGTTTCGCAGGGCATCTGAAATTTCAGTGACTTGCTGGTCTTCAATCACCTGACGGGGAATGACTTGAATCGATTGGGGAATGTTCCGTAAAGGTGTATCCGTTTTGGTAGCAGTTGATGCATCCGGTGCATTATATCCTTCTACTTCTCGTTCCCCTGTCACCACAATTTCTTCTTCCTCTGGTGCTGGCTGGGATGGCTGTTGTATATTCTCTGGTTCTGGTGGTGTTGCCTCTGGTTTTGGCTGAATATCCGGTTTTGGCGCTGGCGGTGTTGCTGGCGCTGGCGGTGTTTGGGCTGTAGGGGTTGTGGGTGCAGTTAAACTCAGTACCAAGGTGCGATTCCTTGTTACTATCTGTCCTGTGGGTATCGATGTCCCTGTCACCGTGACTCGAATACTGCTAGTAGCAAGTTGGCTAACAGTGACAGAAGTAATGCCTGCAACTGGATTATTTTGACGAAAGATATTACCTTCGGGTAGACGCAGTTGGGCGTTGATAATATTTGCTACCCAAGTCTGTTGGTAGCCATAAGTCAAGATCTGGGGTATGGTTCCATCTGTAGTTTCTAAAATCATTTCCAAGCCGTTTGGCGTTGGATTCAGCCTCACACCCGTTACTTGCACCACATTTGACTTACCCGCCGCATCCGACTGTGGCTGAGCCGCGACTTGAGCATTAGTACGAAAACTTTTATCATCTTTCTTGAGATTAGTTTGCATCTGGCTAGACATCGTTGCTGCTAAATCTACCTCAGTTCCTGCGTTAGTTTTAGCGATCGCTGGCTGAGTGACTAGCAAAACAGCAAGCAGCCAAGAAGCTTTCAAGCTCAAAATTCCACATTGTCCAGGTTGCAACACTTACTATACTCCTCACAGCAATCTTGACACAAATCACTATCAAAAAAGATTTGCAAATAAGCCAGTGAGTAGTCTACGTAATTACCGAAACCCAAGTCTATGCCATAGAAGATAAATTTCGATCCATAGCAGAAAAGTTACAACTCAGTAACAATCTTTTTGCCAGCACGACAAGCACCAGGAGTTATGCCAAACTTGCGCCGGAAGGCGTTAGCAAAATGACCTAAATGGGAATACCCAACTTTATGTGCTACTGTCTCTACATTCAGCTTGCCATCCCGCAACAATACGTATGCTTGCTGCAAGCGGTAGTCGCGCAAATAGCCAAATACCGTTGTACCGAAGATCGCGCGAAAGCCTTGTTCCAACTTCATGTGATTCAGTCCAACTTGTTGCGCCAAGTCGATCAGCGCAGGTGGGTTAACCTGATGTTGAAT
Source organism: Chroococcidiopsis sp. [FACHB-1243] (assembly GCF_014696895.1). Taxonomy (NCBI): domain Bacteria; kingdom Bacillati; phylum Cyanobacteriota; class Cyanophyceae; order Chroococcidiopsidales; family Chroococcidiopsidaceae; genus Chroococcidiopsis; species Chroococcidiopsis sp. [FACHB-1243]. The sequence goes on from NZ_JACJQX010000007.1 coordinate 71,855, forward strand.
GAGAATTTCTCTTGCTTGGTAAATTCGCTCTACGTCAGTTGGTTTGAGACTATTGGCTTGTCGCTTTCCATAGCTTTCGACAAGTTGAGTTAACTGCAAAGATAGCAGTTCGAGTACCTTGCTTTCTAAATACATCCGTTGCATCACACCTTGATGAGGACAATGAAGAATTTGCTGCAAGGCAAGGTGCATTGGCGGGGTAATTTTTCCTACTGGAAGGTGAAACCGAGGGGGAGTGTCAGTTTCTAGCAGCGATTGTAACGGTTCGGGTAGAGATTCCGAGTCTGTATTAAACGACCTAAAGAAATTTAAGTCAAAAGTAATTCTAATTAATATCTCAGCAGTTTCGGCTTTAGCTTGCTCGATTTCCGCGATTTCTGGTAGGTAGAATAAGTAATTTTCACCTGTTTTTTCAAGATAATCGTCTTTGACATATTTATCTTTAATTCCAGGCGTGATGGTTCTAAGATTTCCGGCAAGATAAAATTTTGCCGTTAGAGTTTCAGCGCAATCGTGTTCGACTTCTGTGCTTAAATCATGAAGCCAAGTCAAATCGAGAATCTGAAGATTGTTTCCAGAAGGTAGCAGAATTTCGCGACACTTTTTTTTAACATAGCGATCGCAATATTTCTCAATGCAATCGTACCCTTTAGTATTAAGAATCAACTCATAATCTTGACAGCTTTCTAAATGCCGTTGTTCGTATTGTGCCTCATTTAGCGTTTCCATTTTCACCCCACACTTTACTTAGATGGGGCAATAGGTAACAAAACATTGAAAATAGAACCCTCGCCAACTTTACTTTTAACGGAAATAGAACCGCCACAGCGTAGTAAAAGCTGTTGAACGATTGTTAAACCAAGTCCCGCACCACCTATATCTTCGCTGGAAACAGAACGCACCCGATAAAAGCGATCGAAGATTTTGGGGATCTCGTTGGGCGAAATTCCAATTCCGGTATCGCGAAATTCTAATTGCACGTATTCGCCTTGAATACAGGCTTTAACCCAAACTTGCCCGCCTGTAGGAGTAAATTTAATACTGTTATGTAACAAATTAATAGCGATTTGTCGCAACCAATTGTTAGAGCAGAAAATAGAAGGCAAATCGGAGGAGACAGTGTAGGCAAGCATAATGCCTTTTTCTTGAGCTAGAGGTTGGTAGGTACTAACTACCCCTGGAATAATGTCACTCAACTTTAGCGGTTGCAAAACTGTTTGTTCCGCCGTTCTGTCTAATTGAACTAATTCTAATAAACCGTTAATTAAAGAATTTTGGCGATCGCACTCGCTACTCAAAATCTGCAAATAGCGCTGTTTTTGCGGTGGTTTGAGGTGAGGAGAATTTAAAAGACTCAAAGCCGTTTTCATATGTGTCAGCGGAATGCGGAGTTCTTCACACATCCGACCGAACGATTCATCTTTACGAGTTAAGGCGTTTGCTAAAGCTTGATTTTGCCGTTTTAAAGTGCCAGTGAGTTCGTCAAACGTACTCCGGCGAGTCGCATCTTGTTGCTGAACTTGTTTGGCAAATAATCGCTCTAATAGTCCTGGATCGGGTGTAGACGGACAAGCAAACAGCGTCTCCCAATTTTTCATCACCTCTGGGGCGATCGCTGGCTGCTTGTGCTGCGCTAGCTTCCAACGCACGCTTTGAGCCACGACATGACCGATTCCCTTGAGTACTTCCTGTAAGACTCGTCCCTCAAACGAGCAAAGACTCAGCAAGGGTAAAAATTTCTTTTGGCGATCGTTTTCCTTAGTTTTTCCCTTTTTGCGTTTCAGTCGCGATCGATGTGCCAGCACCATACAGCAGAATTGAGGCGAATGGACGACGAGAAAATAATCCCGCCGTAGATGGCTATTTGGTAATAATTGGACTGGAACCATTGGGAAACCAGACAATTGAGCGATCGCAGTTTCCTGTCCGTAGCAAACATAGGTTTTGTCAGAGACTCTCACCTGCTCGTGATAGCGCTGAATCGAAGCATACCAGACTTTCCCTGATGGTAACTTTAGCCATAGTGTTGCTGAGATTTGCTTTTCTACCAGTAATTCCATCACCGATTCTACTAAGGAAAGCAAGGTTGCCGGACTCACCAACATCGGCGATGGTGGTTGTTCTATACTCAGAGCCAGTCGATAAAGGGAGATGTCCATTACTAGGAATTATGGGTTAGAGGGAGGACAAGGAAGACAAGGGAGACAAGGGGGACAAGGGGGACAAGGAAGCAATTCTACTAGTCACCAGCCACTAGTCACTAGCCACTTACCCCACGCACCACGTACCACTCACCACTCATCACTCTTTCCCAACTCCCGACTCCCGACTCCCGACTCCCGAATTCTTAGTGCATTTCTCGCCTGTTCGCGATCGTCAAAGTGGATTTTTTCCGTACCTAAAATTTGGTAATCTTCGTGACCTTTGCCAGCAATTAGCACGCCATCGCCGGATTGGGCTTGTTGAATTGCCGTTTGAATTGCTGTAGCGCGATCGCAAATGACAAATGGGTCTATTGTGTTAGGAATTCCAGCGAGAATATCTTGGAGAATCCTTTCTGGGTCTTCGGTGCGGGGATTATCAGAAGTGACGTAAACGACATCTGCTAAATCGGCGGCGATTTTACCCATTTTCGGACGCTTGGTGCGATCGCGATCGCCTCCACAGCCAAACACGCAAATCATCTTACCTGGAATAAATGGTCGGGCTGCTTTCAACAAGTTTTCTAAACTATCAGGTGTATGAGCATAATCGACGATCGCGCTGATATCCTGATGGGGACTCACTTGCACCCGCTCCATTCTCCCAGGGACTCCGGCAAATTGCGGCAATACGTTAGCGATGAGTTGTAAATCTACGCCCAAGTGTAAAGCGGCTGCTACTGCTGCGAGTAAATTGGCTAAATTATATTGACCCACGAGTGGCGATCGAAATTCTACTTCTCCTGCGGGTGTGTGTAATTTACCGCTCACTCCCGTTGGTTCGTAACCCAGATCGCTTAAATAGAAGTCGGCTGTTGTTTCAGCTTGGACGCTATAGCTCCACACCCGTTCCGGTGGTAGTTGTTGAATTAATCTTTGTCCGTAGGGATCGTCTGTATTAATAATTGCTCGTCCTTGGAGATATTCGGGACTGAATAGCAAGGCTTTTGCGGCAAAATAGTCTTCCATATCGCGGTGGAAGTCTAGGTGATCTTGAGTCAGATTGGTAAACACCCCTACTTCAAACGGACACCCTAAAACTCGTCCTTGCGCTAAAGCATGAGAACTGACTTCCATCACCGCTACTTGAGTCCCCGCTTGCACGGCGTTAGCTAATTGCTGTTGCAGTTCTACAGCAAATGGCGTAGTATGAGCTGCTGTTTGCTCGAAACCTGCCCAACGAGAATAAAGAGTTCCAAATAAAGCTGTAGATAACTTTGCTTGTTGGAGGAAAAATTCGATTAAATGGGTGGTGGTCGTTTTACCATTCGTTCCCGTCACCCCCACCAGCCGCATTTGCGTGGCTGGATAGCCGTAAAAAGCAGCCGCCACTCCAGCGCAAGCCCGAACCATATCCCTAGCGGCAATAATACAAGCCTCCTCAGCTCCCTGGGTTCCCTCAGCTCCCTTCAGGGCTACCTGAGAAGAGACTAAAGCCGCGATCGCCCCACTCGCGATCGCGCTTTGCCAAAACTCTCCTCCATCCACCCGCGTTCCAGGCATTCCAATAAAGAGATCGCCAACTTGGCAAGCATGAGAATTTGTTGTTAAACCCTTCACCTCCAGATCTAAAGCTGGATGCTGGGGTAGTTGTTCGATACTGTCAACTTTTGCTAACAATTCGCCTAACTTCATGATTTGGTAATTGGTAATTGGTAATTGGTAATTGGTAATTGGTAGTTGATGGTTGACGATTGACGGTTAACTGTCCTCTGATAACTGATAACTGTTAACTAGCTAGCTTAATCCCAGCTTTCAATTGCACCTATTCTGCTTCATGATGATTTACATATTTCTGAAGCATCTGTTGAATTTGCCCCACTGTAGCCCGAGGAGAGGGACGAGGTAGAAGGAGCGATCGCCCATCGTCACTATGCAGAAATAAAACAGGTACTTCGTATTGATATGCCTGCCACCAATCTTCCTGTAGTGTGATATTGCGGACTTCCAGCGACAGATCTTGGTGTGTAGATAAAATTTGTGCTAGCTTTTCCTGCAAGCCTTCACACAAATGACATTCAGGTTTGCTATAGAGAATCAAGTGCATAAACTTAAGTCGTAAGTCGTAAGTCGTAAGTCGTAAGTCGTAAGTCGTAAGTCGGAAATTGTTTAATCTCCTCTGCTTCCTCTGCTCCCTGCTCCCTGCTCCCTGCTCCCTAATAACTGATAACTGATAACTGATTTCCGTTATTGTTGAATATGCAGAACTATTCACATCATTGCGCAGATGACTGTTTCTTCAACATCTTCTATCCAAACACCAAATTTCGATCTAGATGAGCTAAATCGCAAATATGAGACAGCTCATCCTAGCAAAATTCTTGCCTGGTGTGTCGAGAACATTCCCACAGCCTTAGTACAAACCAGCGCTTTCAACGTAGACGATATCGTCATCACTGATATTCTCTACCGCGAACTCAAGCACCGCACCCCGGTTATGTTTCTCGACACTTTACACCACTTTCCCCAGACTTTAGAGCTAGTCTCCAAAGTTAAAGACTTGTACGACTTGGATCTGCAAGTTTATAAAACTCCAGATGTGGATACTCGGGCTGCTTTTGCTGCCAAATATGGCGAAGCCTTATGGGATAGCGACATTCAGCAATTTCACCACTTGACCAAAATCGAACCTCTGCAACGAGGACTAGCCGAACTCAACGCTGTAGCTTGGATTACCGGACGGCGGCGCGATCAGGCGCGTACCCGTTCTGATATGCCTGTTTTTGAACTCGACAGTCAACAGCGCCTCAAAGTCAATCCCATCGCTTCTTGGACGCGCAAAGAAACTTGGGCTTATGTTTTCGAGCATAACGTCATTTACAATCCGCTCCACGACCAAGGCTATCCCAGTATTGGCGACGAACCGATTACCACACCCGTAGCCGAAGGCGAAGACGAACGCGCCGGACGCTGGCGGGGTTCTGACAAGACTGAATGTGGAATTCATATTTGAAGGAGCCAGAAGTCAGGAGTCAGGAGTCAGAATGAAGAGAATACCAGCAAGGGTCTTCCAAGACTTAATTGTTTGGCAAAAAGCTCATCAGTTTGTTTCAGCAGTATATCGTTTCAGCGAAAACTTTCCTAAAACAGAATTGTATGGCTTGACTTCTCAATTCAGGAGAGCGGCAATTTCTATTCCTGCCAATATTGCAGAAGGATTTAAGAAGAAAAACAAAACTGACAAAGCACGGTTTATGAATATTGTCCAAGGCTCTGTCGAGGAGTGCCGCTATTACCTGATTTTGGCAAAAGACCTCGGCTACGGCGATAGCTTAGAGTTATGCCTTCTACTTGAAGAAGTTAGCAAGCTATTAGATGCTTACTATTCTTCTCTCCTGACTCCTGACTCCTGACTCCTGACTCCTGACTCCTATGATTAAAATCCTCCATCTTTCAGACATCCACATGGGAAGTAGCTTTTCCCACGGTCGGCTCAATCCTGAAACTGGATTGAACACACGTTTAGAAGATTTTGTCAAGACTTTATCGCGCTGTATCGATCGCGCGTTAGAAGAACCAGTGGATTTGGTGCTGTTTGGTGGGGATGCTTTTCCCGATGCTACGCCACCTCCATATATTCAAGAAAAATTTGCCAGTCAATTTCGTCGCTTGGTTGATGCTCGGGTTCCCACCGTATTATTGGTAGGCAACCACGACCAGCATTCTCAAGGGCAAGGGGGGGCGAGTTTGTGCATTTATCGGACTTTGGGCGTACCGGGGTTTATGGTGGGCGATCGCTTGATGACCCATCACATTCAAACAAACAATGGTACAGTTCAAGTCATCACTCTCCCCTGGCTGACTCGTTCCACTCTCCTGACTCGTCCAGAAACAGAAGGTTTATCCCTCGCCGATGTCAACCAGTTATTGATCGATCGCTTGCGTGCTGCCTTAGAAGGAGAAATTCGTCGGCTCGACCCCAAGATTCCGACAGTACTTCTAGGTCATTTGATGATCGATAATGCTTCCTATGGTGCTGAGCGCTTCTTAGCTGTAGGGAAAGGTTTTACTATTCCCCTGTCTCTTCTAACTCGTCCCGAGTTAGACTACGTTGCCCTCGGACACGTCCACCGCCATCAAAACCTCAACCCATCTAACGAACCGCCAATTATTTACCCTGGTAGTATCGAGCGAGTCGATTTTAGCGAAGAAAAAGAAGACAAAGGCTACGTGATGATAGAACTACAGCGGGGTAGTACCAAATGGGAGTTCTGCCCGCTACCAGTTCGTCCTTTTTGTACCATTAACGTCGATGTAGCCAATGCAGCCGATCCGCAAGCAGCATTAATTAAAGCGATCGCGAAAAAGAATATTACCGATGCAGTCGTCAGACTAATTTACAAACTCCGCTCCGAGCAAATCGATTTAATTGATAATGCAGCACTTCATCAAGTTCTAAGTTCTGCTCACAGTTATACAATTCAACCAGAGCTGATCAGTCAGCTAGCACGACCGCGTTTACCGCAATTAGACGCGAGTAGCAGTATCGATCCCCTCGATGCCTTAAAAACTTATCTAGATAATCGCGAGGACTTGAAAGATCTTACCGCTCAAATGATGGTAGCTGCCCAACAATTACTAGCAGCCGATACAGAAACTTGGTTAGAATCTGCCCCAAAAACTGAAATCGATGCAAGTAATACTGACGGACAGTTACGGTTGCTGTGAAATCATGAGCAGGGAGCAGAGAGCAGGGAGCAGGGGGAAAGAGCTGAGGGAGCTGAGGGAGCTGAGGAAGCATTTAAATACGTTTTTCTGACTCCTGACAAATGACCAATGACTAATGACCACTACTATTGCAAAACTTCCCGCAGCAATTCACGGTGCATGTAGGCTCTGTCTACTAAAGACTGAATTTGGTCTGGACTTAAAGGGTCGCCGTTGGCATAGTGTTCGATCCAAGTCCGGCTGATAATGTTAGGGTCGTCGGGAATTTGAGCGACATCCCATCCAGGTATAGATAGTTCTGCCATCAGGCGATCGACTTTTGGATCGTAGCTGATGGCAAAACAGCGACAACCTTCCGCAGCTGCCATAATTAGGCTATGAAAGCGCATTCCAATTGCCATTTCTACACCGCGAAATACGCCTTTTAAACTTTTCGGATCTTCGAGGTAGAGGATTTGATTTGCCCCTGGTAATTGCGGCTGAATCGCTTGAGCGATCGCTAAGTCTTGCGATAGTTGAAATGGCACTAATAAAATGCAGGTGTTTGTTGCCCGTTGAAAATCAACTAAAGCGCGAGTCAAATTAGCAAGGCGATTGGGAGTTAATTGTGGGTGCGATCGCAAAGTCACGGCAACTCTCGGCGCTGGTAAATCCCACAACCCAGGTGTATTTCCGGCTTCCAACGCCCATACCGGATCGGGTGCTTGCAGATGGGGAATCTGCCAATCGGTCAGCAAACTTGCCGAACCGCGATCGCGGATGCTCACCCCCGTACACCCAGCAAATGTCTGTTTTGTCAACCACCGGGTTAGAGGACTTTTTAAAGGACCAATTCCCTGCGCCCAAGCCATCGTTTTCAATCCTAATTTTTGCGCCAGAGTCATTAATCCACCATAGTAAAACGGGCTGATGGCACTGGTAGAGTCTTGCATAATGCTGCCCCCACCCCAAATAAAAGCATCAGACTGCTGCAAGGTTTTCCACACAGGAGAAAAAGCCATGCGATCGCAAGCTTCTACTTGATAGCGCTCCTGCGTCTGCGCCGGATTACCAGACAGAATAATAGGCGTGGCATTTTTGGGTAGCATTTGCAACAGTGTTGCTAGCAACGCCTCATCACCGCCATTACCTTTGCCGTAATACCCGCACAACACCACCCGTATTTGCCTCACATCGTCACCCCGTAATCTTGACTTAATCCAAACTTGATAAAAACTTTATAATATATTGGCTGTATGTTTGCAGTTAACAGTTATCAGTTATCAGCGAACAGGGTGTGGGGTGTAGGGAATTGGTAGTTGGTAGTTGGTAGTTGCGCCCCCACTCTCCCGCTCTCCCCCTCCCCTTGTCTCCCTTGTCTCCCTTCTCCCTCAGCTCCCTCAGCTTCCCCAGCTCTCTTTCCCCTGCTCCCTACTCCCTACTCCCTCAAAATGCACGCACTATCAATTCCTACCTGGATTATTCACGTCTCTAGTGTCATTGAATGGGCGATCGCCATTTGGTTAATTTGGAGTTATGGCGAGGTTGTGGGCAACCGCGCTTGGTATGCGTTTTCTCTGGCAATGCTACCAGCTTTAATTAGTGCCATGTGTGCCTGTACTTGGCACTTCTTCGACAATGCCAAATCCTTAGAGTGGTTGGTAACGCTTCAAGCTAGCATGACTTTAATCGGAAACTTCACGTTATTAGCTGCTGGTTGGTTGCTATGGCGTTCGACGCGATCGCCAGTGACGCGATCGCACAGCAAGATTTCTTCTAAGTAGAAGGATAATAATTAAACGTACAATACATTTGCCTTCTGCCTTCTGCTTATCTCTAATGATTTCAAAAGAAACCCTTTTCGCACTCTCTCTGTTTCCCTATCTAGGCTTTCTCTGGTTTGTAACTCGCTCTCAACAACTGCCTCGCCTAGCATTATTCGGCTTCTACGGTACTTTGGTATTTGTCGCCGTCACTATCCCCGCCGGAATTTACGCCCAAGTCCATTACGGCGAATCTCTTGCTAATGTTGACTGGTTGCATGGTAGCGCTGAAGTATTTTTAACTCTCTCTAATATTCTGATTGTTTTGGGTTTTCGACAGGCTCTGAAGCAGGGGGCAGGGAGCAGGGAGCAGGGAGCAGGGGAAGAGAGCTGAGGAAGCAATTCAAAATTCACGCATTCAAAATTCGATCGTGTACCACTCTCTACCGATAACTGATAACTGATAACTGAACTTATGGATCTTTTTCCCGCCATAGATTTACTTGAAAGTCGCTGCGTGCGACTGTATCAGGGAGACTACGATCGCTCCCAGGTTTTTCACGATAATCCGGCTGATGTTGCACAACAATGGACTAGCCAAGGTGCTACGTGGCTGCATGTCGTCGATTTAGATGGTGCAAAAGTAGGTAAACCTGCTAACTTGGAGGCGATCGCCGCTATTGTAGAGGCAGTGTCAGTACCAATTCAAGTTGGTGGCGGATTGCGCGATCGCGCTAGTGTTGCCCAACTCTTAGAATTAGGCGTACAGCGAGTTATTTTGGGTACTGTAGCTGTAGAACAACCCCAGTTAGTAGCTAGTCTGTGTCAAGAATTTCCAGGGCGAATTGTTGTTGGTATTGATGCGCGTAATGGTAAGGTAGCTACACGCGGCTGGTTGGAAACTTCGGAAGTCTTAGCCGCAGATTTAGCCCAGCAAATGCAACAACTGGGTGCGGCAGCAATTATTTACACTGATATTCATCGCGATGGAACTCTTGCTGGACCCAACTTGGATGCACTACGAGAGTTAGCCACAAGTTTATCTATTCCCGTCATCGCTTCTGGAGGTGTAAGTTCTGTCACCGACTTACTCAGCCTCCTAGCTTTAGAACCCCTTGGCGTTACGGGTGCGATCGTCGGTCGTGCCTTGTATACTGGCGATATTTCCCTCACACAAGCTATACAAGCAGTTGGACAAGGACGCTGGCAAGATATCCCTCCAGATTTAGGATCGTCGGCTTTTGCCTAAATGACCAATGACACTCTACAACATCAATTCCCACGTCTGCCCAACTAAATCTTGACCAAAGCTATGATGGGGTTCTTGGTGTACTAAGCGATATCCTGCTGCTTCATAGATGCGACGGGCAGCAGATAATATGCTATTCGTCCATAACTCAATTTTTTCATATCCCGCTTGTCTGGCAAAGCGATCGCATTCTTTCACTAGCCGCGTTCCAATTCCTAAACCCCTAGCTTTGGGTTCGACTAGCAGCAAGCGCAATTTGGCAACTGTGTCTGATTTTTTGACTAAAAATACAGAACCGACTATTTCATCGTCCTTTTCCGCAATCCAGCACCGTTCTTTTTTCGGGTCATAATTTTGAATAAACTCTGCCACAATCCTCGCCACTAGCGCCTCAAACTGTTCGTTCCAACCATATTCCCGAGCGTATAATACACCGTGGCGATGAACGATCCAGCCTATGTCTCCTGGTTGGTGAGAACGCAGTAAGTAAGGATTTTTGCTGTTGGATGCCGTACCTAATAATTCCTCAATCGTTTGCATTGCCTCAACCAAGCGGCTTTGATTGGCAACAGACATTTGACTCAACATCTCGCCAATTTTATGCTGCGATCGCTCGTTCAACTGGGCAAAAGCTTGCTGTCCCTGTTCTGTGAGCGAGATCGAGTTTTGTCTACCATCAGTTTCAGATGGTTGGCGATCGATTAATCCTTGCTGTGTAAAGCCACGTAAAATCCGACTTAAATAACCCGCGTCTAACCCTAACTCTTTAGTTAGTTCGCTGGCTGTAGTGCGATCGCGGTGCGCTAGTTCGTAGAGAATCCGTGCTTCTGCTAGGGAAAACGGGCTACTTAACAATCCTTCTTGTAAAACACCAATCTGTCGCGTGTAGAAGCGATTGAAGCGTCGTACAGTTTCTATGTGCCGAACTCGATCTGTCTGGGCTACCATGACAACTTTTGGCTCTATGCTACTTGATTGACTTTAGCAAACATTTAATTGCTTTTGTCAATTAAATAGGACTCGTAGCTGATAACTGTATCCTGCGGTAGAAGTCTTCACCGTGCCTTTCTTCGTAGGATTGCGTTCAGCTTCAAATCTTAGGAGGGTGTTTGTATGCAGTGCATTTTTACCAATTTTAAGCAAAATTTACAACGCAAAGTTTTATTACTAGCCGCGATCGCGCTATTGCTCGTTTCTGGTTTGTTTGTCTGTGAGCCTAGTTATGCCGCAACTCCCAACCAAAAACTGATCCAACAAGAACAAATGGATAAAAATAGCCAAGTTGGAACTGTGGATGTCGAGCAGCGCGAACAAGCTTATGAAGATCAAGTTAGAGCTGCTAGTAACAAAGATAAAGTGTACGAAGACAATCTCAAAGAGTTTAAAAAATCTCACCCTGAAGAGAATATCGTTAATAAAGCAGTAGAGGGAGCAAAAGAGGCAGTCGATAAGGTAACTAAATAGTAGTTACTGGTAAACCTTTCAATTATCTGTAACAGGAGCAATGCCAGCTTAAGTAAGATTGGCGATCGCTCCTGTTATTTTATTGTTATGGGGTTTGGGATGGGCATCTTGCCCGTCCGCGCTCGTACTTCTAGCGAAAATAGGTATTATAGTGAGGCTTAAAGCAACATATGTAGACATCGATATTTTAATATTTCGCAAACTTTTGTGACTGGTAGCGCGATCGCGATTCAAGTTATCTCATGAAATACCCAATTACTCTTTCCCAATCCTGGCGTAAATGGTTAGCAGGTATACTAGCTGGAGTCATGGCGATCGCGCTGTCTGGCTGCAATCCGGCTGAGATGAGAACCCAAGCAGCTGACGTACCGCAAATAGTGGTAAGCGTGACTACCGATCCCGATACGTTTAATTATGCTTTAGGTCATCAAGTCCCAAATATTTTTAATATGACCTTTAGAGGATTAACTACAGTTAATGGTATTACCAAAGAACTCGAACCAGAATTAGCAGAATCTTGGCAAATTTCCGAAGATAAATTAAATATTATTTTCACTTTAAGAGAAGGGTTAAAATGGTCTGACGGTCATCCACTTACAGCAGATGATGTCGTATTTACTTATAACGATATTGTTTTAAACAAAGCCATTCCTACAGATTTAAGAGACTACATTCAAATTGGTAAGCAAAAGGCTTATCCAAAAGTTATCAAGTTGGACGATCGCCGCGTCGAATTTATCATGCCCGAACCTTTTTCACCATTTTTAGCTACGACGACGGGAGATCCTACGAGTGCGATCGCCATTTTACCAAAACACGCTTTACAAGAATCAGTCAAAACAAAAGACGCTAAGGGAAACCCTCGCTTTTTAAGCACTTGGGGAACGGATACAGATCCAACAAAAGTTGTCACTAATGGTCCTTTTACACTTGAAAGCTACGTACCTGCTCAACGCTTAGTTTATCGCCGTAACCCTAATTATTGGCGTAAAGATGCTCAAGGCAATTCTCAGCCTTACATTGAAAAATACATTTGGCGAATTGTCGAAAATCCAGAAACAACTTTAGTCCAGTTTCGTTCTGGTGGACTAGATGTAGCTTCAGCTTCAGCAGATAATTTTTCTCTGCTCAAACGTGAAGAAGAACGAGGCAATTTTAAAATCTACAATGGTGGACCTGCTTTCGGTATGTCTTTCATTACCTTTAATTTGAATAAAGGTAGTAGAAACGGTAAACCTTTAGTCAATCCGATTAAATCGCGCTGGTTTAACAAAGTTGAGTTTAGACAAGCAGTTGCTTACGGACTCGATCGCCAAACGATGATAAATAATTTCTTACGGGGTTTGGGAGAACTACAAAATTCACCAATTGACACTCAGAGTTCGTATTTTCTTCCTCCTGAAAAAGGGCTAAAAGTTTACAACTACGATCCAGATAAAGCTAAAGAATTACTGCAAAAAGTTGGATTCAAATACAACAATAAAAATCAATTATTTGATGCTCAAGATAATCGGGTACGATTTACTCTCATGGTTCCTGCTGGGGGTAGAGGTAATAGTGGGAGAACGGTAGCTCAAATTCAACGAGACTTAGGCAAAATTGGTATGCAAGTCGATCTCCAATTTCTCGATTTTGGAACTTTAATAGATAAGACTTCTAATTCTTTAGATTGGGAGTGTTATATCGGTGGTTTTATTGGTGGTGGAATTGAACCGAACGACGGCGCAAATGTATGGTTGACAGCAGGTGGCTTGCACAATTTCAACCAATTACCTCAAGTAGGACAAGCACCAATTCAAGGACGAGAAATTGCGGATTGGGAACAAAAGATTGAAGATCTATTTATTAAAGGAGCGCAGGAATTCGACGAAGCCAAGCGGAAGGAAATCTATAATGAATTCCAACGCACTGCTCAAGAATATTTACCCTATATTACCTTATATAATCCTTTATCGCTAGCTGCAATTCGCGATCGCATTGAGGGAACAAAATTCTCTGCTTTAGGTGGCGCTTTTTGGAACATATACGAATTGAAAGTAAAAGAAGAATAAATTCAGAGATGTAGGGGCGCACAGCTGTGCGCCCCTACAATTACATATACAAATTACAATCTATGATCCGTCGAAATTTTTTGATAACACTAATATTATTAGTTGCGATCGCGCTTTCTGGCTGTAATCCAACTGAAATGAGAACGAACGCCACTCAAGTTCCGCAAATCGTGGCGAGAGTTCCAGGCGACCCGCAAACCTTTAATTACGCCTTAAATCAATCGTCACCCAACGTTTTTGGATTTCTTTATGAAGGGTTAATTACTGAAAATGGCGAAACCGGAAAGTTAGAGCCAGCATTAGCAGAATCTTGGGAAATTTCTGAAGACAATCTCCAAATCGTTTTTACTCTAAAACCAAATTTAAAATGGTCGGATGGAGAACCGTTAACAGTTGACGATATCGTTTTTACTTATAATAATATTTATTTTAACGAGCAAATTCCTACAGATCTTCGAGATATTCTGCGCATTGGCAAGAGTAAAGCTTTACCTAAAGTTCGTAAATTAGATGACCGTCGAGTAGAATTTACAGTTCCAGAGCCATTTGCACCTTTTTTACGATTTGCAGGTGGAATAGTCATCTTACCAGAACACGCTCTACGTCAATCAGTAGAAACTAAAAATAAAGATGGTAAACCCCAGTTTTTGTCTACATGGGGAACGGATACAGACCTGAAAAAAATTATAGTTAATGGTCCTTTTACGCTGGAAAGCTACACGGTAAATCAGCGTATAGTCTTTCGCCGCAATCCCTACTACTGGCGGAAAGACGCGCAAGGAAATGCTTTACCTTATATTGAGCGGCTAATTTGGCAAATTGTTGAATCACCAGATACAGCTCTAATTCAGTTTCGTTCGCTAGGATTAGACATGCTAGAGATTGGTTCTACGAGTTTTCAATTACTAAAACGAGAGGAAGAACGAGGAGATTTTAAAATCTATAGTGGTGGTTCAGACTTCGGCACAAACTTTATTTGTTTCAATTTAAATAAAGGTCGTCGTCAGGGAAAACCTTTAGTCAATCCAATCAAATCACGGTGGTTTAATACAGTAGCATTTAGACAAGCAGTTGCTTATGGTATAAATCGCGAAGCAATGCTAAATAATGTGTATCGTGGTTTAGGACAGCTACAAAATTCGCCAATTTCCGTTCAAAGTCCTTACTATCTCTCTCCTGAAGAAGGTTTAAGAGTTTATAACTATAATCCTGAAAAAGCCAAAGAATTGCTCGAAAGAGCTGGGTTTAAATATAACAATAGAGGTCAATTACTCGATGCTGAAGGTAATCGAGTCCGGTTCACTACGATCAGCCAAGCGGGTAATAGAACTGTTGATGCAATTGGTTCACAAATCAAGCGAGATCTCAGCAAAATTGGAATTCAAGTTGATTTTACCCCAATTGACTTTGCTGTCATGGTAGATAAAATTACCAATACTCTAGAATGGGAATCTTATTTTGGTTTAATTACTGGTAGCATTGAACCGCATGGTGGAGCAAATGTGTGGTCGCCTGACGGTGGTTTCCATCCTTTTAACCAGAAACCACAACCAGGACAACCGCCAATTGAAGGACGAGAAGTTGCAGACTGGGAAGCAGAAATCGGTCGTCTTTACATCGAGGGAGCAAGAGAACTTGATGAAACAAAGCGTAAAGAAATTTATGGAGAAACTCAGCGTTTAGCTCAAGAGTATCTTCCTTTTATTCATTTAATTAATCCTTTAGCTTTAGCAGCAATTCGCGATCGCATTGAAGGAACAAAATTCTCTGCTTTAGGTGGGACGCTTTGGAATGTTTATGAGTTGAAAGAAGCAAAAGACTAGGAATAACTATTTAATTAAACAATGCGATCGCGAGTTATTGTCTTCATCTTGATTTTATTTCTCACTTGCCAACTCATGCTTACAGGTTGCAATCCAACAAAATTTAGAACTTCAGCAGCGCAATCACAATGGGTAACAAGCACTTTAAGAGATCCTAAAACTTTTAACTACGCCCTCAATCAAGAATACCCTCACGTATTTTTATTTATTGCTGAAGGACTGACTACACTCAATGGTGAGACTGGAGAAATTGAGCCAGCTTTAGCTGAATCTTGGCAAATTTCTGAAGATAAAAAGCATATTACTTTTACCTTACGCGAGAACTTACGCTGGTCTGATGGTGAACCTTTAACAGTAGATGATGTCATCTTTACTTATCAAGACATCATTTTCAATTCGCAAATTTCTACCGATTGGAAAGATGGTTTGAAAATTGGCGATAAAGCCGAATTTCCTCAAATTAAAAAAATGAGCGATCGCCAAGTTGAATTTAGCTTTTCTACTCCATTTGCCCCATTTCTCAGTACAACTACAGGAGCGTCAACTAATTCTGTAGGAATTTTACCCAAACACGCTTTATCTAAATCGATTACATCTAAAGATACTAAGGGTAATCCTCTATTTACTTCAACTTGGGGTACTGATACTGACCCAGCAAAAATTATTGTCAATGGTGCTTATAAAATAGAAAGTTTCACACCAGGTCAACGAGTTGTATTTCGTCGTAATCCTTATTATTGGCGTAAAGATAGTCAAGGAAAACAGTTGCCCTATGTAGAAAGAATTATCTGGCAAATTATTGAATCTACCGATACAACTACTCTCCAATTTCGTTCTAGAGGATTAGATAGTATCGAAATTACTCCTGAAGACTTTTCTCTGCTCAAACAAGAAGAAGAACGGGGAGAATTTACGGTTTATAACGGAGGTTCCAGATTTAGCAAAACATTTATTTCCTTCAATCTCAACAAAGGAATCAGAAAAAACGGTACTCCTGTTGTCAACCCGATAAAATCACGTTGGTTTAATAACCTAGCCTTTCGTCAAGCCGTTGCTCATGCCATAGACCGCGAGAGAATGTTAAACAATGTTTTTCGTGGCGTAGGGACAGTTCAAAATTCATCTATAGAACCGCAAAACCCTTTTTATCTCTCCCCAGAACAAGGATTGAAAGTCTATGAATACAATCCCGATAAAGCTAAAAAGTTACTATTGAATGCAGGATTTAAATATAACTCTAGAAATCAGTTACTCGATGCAGATGGAAATCGCGTGCGTTTTTCTTTAATTACCAATACCGAGAATAAAACTCGCGTAGCAATGGGAGCGCAAGTAAGGCAAGATTTGAGTAAAATCGGGATTCAAGTTGATTACAATCCCATCAATTTTAATATTCTGGTAGATAAACTCAACAGCTCTCTCGATTGGGAATGTTATTTACTAGGCTTGATTTCTGGTAGCTTAGAACCCCACGATAGTGCTAATGTATGGTTGCCCGATGGTGGCTTACACGCATTTAATTTCAAACCTCAGCCAGGACAAGAACCGCTGATCGGTAGAGAAGTTGCAGATTGGGAAGCCGAAATTGGTAGGCTATACATCCGTGGGGCGCAAGAGTTAGACGAAAATAAACGCAAAAAAATTTACCAGGAAACCCAACGCCTGACTCAGGAATACTTACCTTTCATCTACTTAGTCAATCCCTTATCTCTAGGAGCAATTCGCGATCGCATCCAAGGAGTAAAATACACCGCCCTCGGCTCCCAAGCTGGTACTCTGTGGAACAAATACGAACTGAAAGTGACAGAATAGGGTCTAGGAAAAGTAAAAAGTCAAAAGCTAAAAGTTAAAATAAACTCCTTCCTTGTCCCCTCACTCCTCACTCCTCACTCCTCACCCCTCAAATGTCCCAACCCGAAGCCTTGCGATCGCTCTTAGAATCTGTGGCAGCTGGTAACGTCAGTCCAACTGTCGCCTTAGACAAATTGAAACATTTTACCTACGAACCAGTTGGTGAATTTGCCCGTATCGACCATCATCGCCAGCTCAGAACTGGGTTTCCTGAAACGATCTGGGGTCAAGGCAAAACTCCCGACCAAATCGTGCAAATTATGGCAGCGATGCGCCAGCGCAATTCAGTAGTGATGGCGACGCGCATCGAACCCGATGTAGCAGAACAGTTAGAAGAGAAGGTAGAGGGACTGCGTTACTATCCGATGGCAAAGATTGCGGCGATCGCACCAGCACGGATCGAACCGCAGTACCCTGGTATAATTGGTATCCTCTCGGCAGGTACTGCCGATTTACCCGTAGCCGAGGAAGCAGCTATAACTGCCGAACTGTCTAGTTTTCGCGTTCTCCGGCTGTGGGATGTGGGCGTTGCTGGTATTCATCGCCTGCTAGACAACCGCCACGTCATCGCTGAAGCATCGGTATTAATTGTCGTCGCGGGAATGGAAGGGGCTTTACCCAGTGTCGTTGCAGGATTAGCCGATTGTCCCGTCATTGCCGTTCCTACCAGCGTTGGCTATGGTGCGAGTTTCAGCGGCTTAGCTCCCCTCTTGACAATGCTCAACTCTTGTGCAGCAGGGATAGGAGTTGTCAATATAGATAACGGTTTCGGTGCAGCGATTTTAGCAGGACAAATTCTACGCACCGCAGGAAAATTACAGTGACCAGTGACCAGTTACCAGTTACCAGTTACCAGTTAATTCTCACTTACGACTCCCGACTCCCGACTCCCTAATTTTTGTGTGAGATTCGGAATGACTGGAAAATCCTCCTAATTCGGCTAAGGTGTAAATTGGTCTACCTTTGACTTCTTCATAAATTCGCCCGATATACTCACCTAAGATGCCAATACTGACAAGTTGAACTGCACCAAGGAAGAAAATTGCTACCAAAATCATCGTAAAGCCAGTCAAAGGAGACTGAGGTACAAACAATCGCCAGTACAATACGAGTAGAGCCATGAGAACAGCGATCGCCGCAGCAAATAGACCGACATAAGTAGAGAGGCGCAAGGGGACTTTGGAGAACGACACCAACCCATTTAAAGCCAGAGCCAAAGACTTACCAAAAGTGTAATTAACCTTACCAGCAAAACGAGGCGGGCGATCGAATTGTACGGCTGTTTGACGAAAACCAATCCAAGCCCGTAAGCCGCGCATGTAGCGATTGCGTTCTGGCATGGCATTGAGGATATCTAAAACTTGCCGATCGATCAAACAGAAATCTCCAGTGTCGGTGGGAATATCGACATCAGCAAGGTGTTGGAGCAGGCGATAAAATATGTATGCCGTACCGCGTTTGAACCAACTTTCTTTTTGGCGCTGCGTGCGTTGAGCATAAACCACTTGAAAGCCATTTTGCCATTTGGCTACCATCTCTAAAATCAATTCTGGCGGGTCTTGTAAGTCTGCATCCATGACAATCGCCACTTCACCCCTAGCAAAATTAAGTCCAGCCGTCACCGCAATTTGATGTCCGAAATTGCGGGCAAGACTGAGGTAGGATACGCGAAGGTCATTTTGATGTAAGTCGCGCACGATTTGCAAAGTGCGATCGCGGCTGCCATCATTAACAAATATGAGTTCTATGGCTCCATCCAATTGTTCGCCAACCGCACTGACGCGGCGATAGAGTTCTAGGATATTTTTTTCTTCGTTATAGACTGGAACAACCAAGGAATACTTAGGCGATACCATCGCTTCCTACCAACACGATATATTTGACTCATTACTGTAACGCGATCGCTCCCAATTAGGAGCAGTATTACACGCACCATGCACAACGAACGCACCACTCAACTACCAACTACCAACTACCACTCTTCCCTACTCCCTACTCCCTACTCCCTGCTCCCTGATTTATAGAAATTGTACGAGTTGCTGTAGCTTTGCCCAAGCAGCACCACTATACAGAATTTCCCTAGCTAGGCTAATGCCAGCAGCATATTCACCTAAAGGGATCTTTTCTCCTACTTGCAGTGCTAGCGCTGCATTTAAAGCAACAACATCTTGCTGTGCTTGAGTTCCTTTACCTTGCAATACAGCAGTGAGAATTGCTGCATTTTCCTGTACGTCTCCACCCCTTAATGCTGCTGTTGGTGCGGGTGCTAAGCCTAGTTCCTGTGGATGTATAGTTGTTAACTCCACCTGTCCGTTAGATAACACTGCTAAATCTGTAGCGTCACCTAAACCTGCTTCATCCAACCTTTCCCGTCCGTGCAGCACAATTGCCTGTTTTGTCCCTAACTGCTGCAAGGCATGAGCGATAGTCAGTGGTAAGTTTGATTCACAAACTCCAATAACTTGTCCTGTTGGGCGCAAAGGGTTGACTAACGGTCCTAATAGATTAAACACCGTCCGTACTTTCAGCGTTTTGCGTAACGGAGCAACCGCCTTCATAGCTGGATGCCACCCAGGGGCAAATAAAAATGTAATGCCTACTTCTGTAACCGCTGCTTGTATTCTTTCTGCGGCAGCATTGAGATTAACTCCTAGTGCTTCTAACACATCCGCAGAACCGACTCGACTAGAAGCAGAGCGATTGCCGTGTTTAGCTACTGGTACTCCCGCCGCTGCTGCGACAAAGGCAACCGCAGTAGATATATTAAAGGTTGCAGCTCCATCTCCACCAGTTCCGCAGGTATCGATTAAAGGTGTAGGGGCGCACAGCTGTGCGCCCGTGCTGTGCGCCCGCACAGATTGTAAAACTTGAGCCATCCCAGCCAGTTCTTCGGCTGATACACCTTTAGCCTGAATTGCTGCTAATATTGCTCCAGATAAGACAGGTGGAATGCTTTGGTTGAGCCATTCCTGCATGAGTTGCGCTGCTTGCGCACCGGACAAAGATTGACGATCCAGTAATTGCTGAAGTAATTGCGTTGCCCAAGTATTTGAAGCTTCTGGGAGAGAACTATTGCTGAGATCGATGGCTGATGTAGAGGTCATTGTCAGGACAATTTTTGCAGTTAGAAGCATACTACCGCAAAAGGCTCTACTCGATCGGACTTGTCTTTCAAAAATCGTACTAGACTGTCATTTACAATGAGTTGCAATGTATGGCAGCGATCGCGCTTAATTATTCACCAGCCTGATTCTTGGTAACAGAATGCAATACTCTGGTTTTTACAAAGCCAAAACTTCTCTGGCTTTCTCCGTAATCTCATCAGGATCGAACGGTTTGGTAGTATACATGTCAGCTCCAACCTCTATACTTTTTTGTCGGTCGAATTCCTGACCTTTAGCTGTCAACATAATAATGTAAACATCGGAAATATTTAATTTATTTTTTACAGTATTACATACATCGAAACCATTCATTTTTGGCATCATCACGTCTAAAAATACGAGCTGAGGTCGCTCGTTCGTAATAATATTGAGTGCGACTTCACCATTGTCGGCAAATAGTAGTTCTACCCCTTCATCTTCCAATTCTTCTAATGTTTGTTCCATCAACAGTCTGACGTGAGGTTCGTCATCAACAATTAAGATTTTTAAATCCATATTTTTACCCATATACCTAAATCTCGGTTAGTAAAATTTAAACTGAAACTTTTGGTGCGATCGCATACTGCTCTAAGGCATAGTTATACTAATCTACAATTTCTATCATTGAGCAAAACTTTATACAAGTTTTTCATTTTTGATGAAAGCTCTTGGAAGTAAAATCTCATTTTGTGTAGTTAATGCTTCAGAACGATCGCCATCCTGACGGTCTGCTAGTAAGATAAAGAAAACATTTTCTAAACCTTTTTCAAAACGCAAAGTTTTAATAACTTCGGAGCGCTCCCAAAAGTTAGCGTTAGCAATAATCATGTATGGTTGAACCGACATTGCTTTTTCTCGCAATTCTTGAGCATCAATAGCTTCAACTACACTGTAACCTTTAGCTTGTAAAACTTCAGCTAAAGTTTTCACAGTAGATACATCTTCATCAACCACTAAAACTTTTTTACTAGAATTAGCTTGAGTCGTCAGTGTGCCAATTTCATGCAATAAAGTATCTGTCTCAATTGGCTTCATTAAGTAGCGTTCAATTCCCAAGCGGTAGCCCCGCTCTCTATCTTCTACAATCGATAGAATAATAATGGGAATATTCATAGTTTTGGGATCGTTTTTGAGAACGGCTGCTACATCGAAACCGCTCATCTCTGGCATCATAACATCTAGAATAATGAGGTCGGGAGCAGATTTTTTCACAAAGGCGATCGCTTCTATGCCATCTTTAGCTTCAAGAATGTTGTATCCTTCAGACTCTAACTGCTGCCGTAACAACTGACGAATATTAGCATCGTCATCGACTACTAAAATTGTTTTTTTAGTCGTTCTAGAATTAGCAGATTTCATGACTACATGTTCTCGCAACTGCTTGACGAGAGTATCGACATCAAAAGTTTTTGGTTTCAAGTCACAAGCAATCATGATGGGTAAGGTAAAGGAAAATTTACTACCTGTACCTAAAATACTTTCAACCCATATTTTACCTCCATGATGTTCGACAATTTGTTTGCAAATTGGCAACCCTAAACCCGTGCCTTTGGGTTTGTCAGTGAGGGTATCACCCACTTGCTTGAATTTCTCAAATACTTTATCTAAATCGACTTCAGCGATACCTATACCCGTATCGATAATACTAATATGGATTTGAGTTTCATTAGCTTTGATTCTGCAAGTAATCGAGCCAGTATCGGTAAATTTGATAGAATTAGAAATCAGGTTAATAACTACTTGAATTAAGCGGTCGCGATCGCCTATAATCTCCGGTAGTTCGGATTCAATATCTCGAATTAATTCCAGATTTTTTTGGTGAAAGAGCGCAGAAGTAGCTGCGATCGCTCTATCTATGACTTCATTAATTTGTAGGGGAGCCATTTTCCACTCAATCTTGCCCGCCTCCATCTTGGCAATATCCAAGACATCATTAATCAAATCCGTCAGTCTGCTACCTTCTGATACGATAATATCCAGATTGTCTGCTATTTGTCTCACATTGCGTTGGACTTTTTTATCATCTGTTGGAATGACGGGAAAGACAACTTCCTCTAGTTTTTTCTTAATAATTTTGGCAAAACCAAGAACTGATGTCAGAGGTGTTCTAAGTTCGTGAGATACTGTAGAAATGAAATCAGTCTTCATCTGATCCACCTCTTTTTCTGACGTGATATCTCGAATCAATAAAACTGAACCAATACACCGATCTTTTCCATTTTGCTTACCTGTAGAATCGGCATCTTTCAGAATTGCAGTTGCGACTGCTTTTCCAGTACAACCACTCGATAATTCTATTTCTGCAACAAAAACTTTTTTTAGATTTCTACGAGTTTCTTCTACTAGCTCGACAATCTTACGATTAAATACAACTTGACAATCACGACCAGATAAATCTGTCTCTTCAATTCCAAATAGAGCAAATAAAGCTGGATTGACCCGAGCAATTTTACCATTTAAATCGACGACCAATAACCCATCTGCCAAGTTATCAATCACGGCAGTTAAATAAGCCGTGCGCTCTTGAACTCGCAGTTCTAGCTCTTCAAATGATGCTTCTAGCTGGGCTGCCATCTTATTAAAAGCTTGCTCTAAAACTTCCAGTTCATCTGTATTCCTCGCTTCAGACTGCTGCTGAAACGTATTGCTAGCAATTACTTCAGATGCTTGGTTAAGTCGGCGCGTCCTTTGCAAATCTATCTCTGCTAGGCGATCGCACTCAGCCATAATGTGTTGTAAGCGCTGATTCAGTCTGCGGATAAAGAAAGCAACAACTACAGCCAGGATGATAGCCGCTCCCAGCGCTCCTCCCACAGTAATAGTTAACGCGGGACCCAGCACAACCCATTGAGGCACTGATGCGATCATCAACCAGTTTGTACCTTTAACTCGCTCGTATGCCCAGTAGTGTCCTTCAGCTTGGATTAATCCAGCTTTACCATTCGATATCTTTTGCCATACAGCCTTTAATTCGGGTATATCCTTGTATGTTGACAGTGCCTTAGCCTTTTGGGGATCTGGAGGATAAGTCAGCAGGTTTCCTTTTTCACTTATAATTGCTAGATAACCCGATTTCCAGCTTTTGGGAGTTTGTATTTGAGCGCTAAGAGCTGTCACATTTATATCTAATCCAGTGACTCCAATTAGCTTGTTGTTATCATCATATATTGGCGCTCCAGTAGTAGTCATGGTAATTCCAGACCATTGGTACGGCTCTAACCAAATAGCTTTTTTTATTACCACAGGTAATTTGTAAAATTCTTGTTCGCGGCATTTACTATCAACCTCACATACATCTGCAAACCGAATATGATTATGTGGTGGTGCTAGAGGTTGTCCCACTTGATCGGGAGTATTCTGATCTAGGAAAAAGTATGGCCAAAACGATTGACGATCTAGCAGAAGTTGGAAAGGCTCCTGACCAAAACCAAGAGCCAACATTAGAGATGAACGTTGCTGAAACAGCTCGAAAACTATCTGTTTATATACATTTGCGTCTTTGATACTCAGACGATGCATGGTCTTGACTGTAGCAACTAAACTCAAATTCAGTTGCTCAGCTTTAGCAAACTCTCCTTCAATTGACTTGACTTGTGTGCTGAGATTACTTTGAATTTCTTCTTTAGCTCGATTTTCTAATGCTTGATAGAAAAAACAGGACATTCCAGCTAACCCTACTAAAGCACTTGCTAGTACATGAGTAAATAGTCTGGAAGCAATTGATTTCTTAATGGGGTTTTTTGCAGTATTTAGCAGCATATCCCTACATCAATCTCTTTACAGAGATCCAAAATATGATTTAACTTACTCAACCAAACCTATAGTTCCCAGATTAATTTCAAAATTAACAGCTTAGCATCTCAAGCATAGATTTGGATTGTAAGCTCACATCACACTTAGCAAAGCATACAAAGTAAATGTCCTCATTCTGACTTCAGCCAGAAAGACATTGCCTTGGAGCGCTTTCTATCTGGTATAAGAAGTAGCAAACGAATGAGGACTGTTCAAGATAGCTTTTGAGAAGAGTCAAAGCTTACATAGCTAGAGATATGACAGGTTGTTTGCCATTGCATATTTCTGGCATTTTAAGAAAACCACTTCGGATGTAGTAAAACAAGTATGTACTCAGCAACTGAGCATTAATTGGGGAACAAACGATTGTAGTTCCTTTAAGTCCGTTTATCACATTTTCACAGCTAGTCAAGTTCGCTCCTACTGAACATTTTTCTAAATAGCTCAAGCCTTTCTCTGAGGTTTTTGAAGTTAGCACAGATACTATGCTGTCTAATGACTCTATATTATTCATCAGTAGATCTTCCCATTGTTTATGACAAACTTGTTGCACTGAATAACCGCAGGCATTGATAGTTTCAACAAATTGAGTCATTGATACTGGCTGAGGATTAATAAAGTTAAATGTTTTTCCCAGAGATTCTTCTTGTCTAGATATGTATATTGCCCCTTTGCTAAAATAATCTACTGGAGCTATATTAAACATCATATCGAAACTAGGAGCATATCCAAGTTGAACAAATCCTTTGATTAATCGGTTCATCAGATCGTTTACATTCGCCACGCCTGTTTTGCTATGTCCTGTAATCATTGCTGGTCTGTATATAGAAACGGGTAGTCCTCGCAATTGAGCAGTTATGACCATTTTCTCAGATACCCACTTACTCTTGGTATAACCATCAAAACGAATTGCTTCGCTTGGATTCAGTTCGTCCTGTTCTGTAATCAAGTTAGTTCCAAATGCTCGTGAAGTTTGGAATACGTCAAGAGTAGAGATAAAGTGGAAAGGTTTAACTTTGATCTGGGTTGCTAGTTTTAAAAGCTCTTGAGTACCGAAAACGTTAGTTGCGCGAAGAGCGGTATAAGGATAGATCAGATTAATGTATGCAGCATTGTGGTAAATAACATCGATTTTGCGAGCTAAAGTCAGAAACTGTGCTTCAGAAACTCCCAATAACGGCTCTGATAAATCTCCAGTAATTGGAATGATTCTAGAATTATATTTTTTGTTCCAAAGCAGATATTTCTCAAGATTACTTTGGATCTTTTGTTTACCTATTTCAGAATCGGCGGCTTGAACGAGACAATAAATGTTAGCTTGAGTCTGCTCTAGAAGTTCATAGAGTAAAAAGGCTCCTAAAAAGCCCGTAACTCCAGTAATGAAGATATTATCTGGTTCAGTCTTAATTGCTGTTGAGAGATGGTCGAGGTTGATAGTAGGAACCAAGGCAGCATCCGCTTCCAAATCAGCAATAGTGCCATCATCGCTGGTTGCTAGCATCTTTGAGCTAATAGCGGCATTGATAAACTCAGCAAGAGTGGCTATTGTCTGGGTATCAAATAAAGCAACTATGGGTATCTCTATTTGAAAAACTTCTCTCGCTTTAAATATTACTTGAATGGCTAGTAGAGAATTTCCACCTAAGTCAAAGAAATTGTCATAAACTCCTACTGGCTGAATACTAAGAACCTGTAACCAGATTTCTGATAAACTCTTCTCTATCTGAGTTCGAGGTAGCACCAAATCTTCTTTTAAAGCAGGTCTACTTTGACTGGGCGTAGGAAGCGCTCTGCGATCGACTTTACCGGAGGGAGTCAGTGGTAGTGTATCAAGAAACATAAAAGCAGATGGAACCATGCAATTAGGCAACTGCTCCTGAACAAAAGTGCGAAGATGTACAGCTATCTCATCTTTGTCTCTAGTAAGCCGATCGTCTTCAATAACAATGTAAGCCACTAAGCGCTTGTTATCTGATGAATCCTCACGAGCAACGACTACAACATCTTTTACTAAAGGATGTTGACTGAGAATAACTTCGATCTCACCTAACTCAATGCGAATACCGCGAATTTTAACTTGAGCGTCAATCCGTTCCATATACTCAAGAGTGCCATCTGGTCGGTAACGTGCTAAATCCCCAGTTCTATAGAGTCGCGCTTCTGTTTCGTTGCTAAAGGGGTTAGGAATGAACTTATTATCTGTCAATTCCGGTTGGTTAAGATAGCCTCGCGCTAAAGCTACCCCACCAATTGCCAGTTCTCCTATTTCTCCGGTAGCAACTAGTTGGCACGGATCTTCTTTGCGGCGTAAGTTTGGATCTAGCAGATAGATATGGGTATTCGCAATAGGCTGTCCAATTGGTGGTAAATGAAGCCAGTTTTTAGATGAGCCTGAGAGTCTATATGCAGTTACTACGTGGCTTTCAGAAGGTCCATACTGGTTTTCCAATGTACACTCTTTAAGATGACTAAACCAATGTGCAATTGAGTTAGTAATTTTTAGCTGTTCTCCAGCTGTAATGACTTCTCGTAAATAAATCGGTAAATTGAGTTGAGTTTTAGCGACTTCAGCTAAATGCTGAAGTGCAATATATGGGAGAAATAAACGCTCAATAGCCTGTGCGCTCAGGTAATGCAGCAGTGCTTCAGCATTTCGTCGGATTGACTCTGACACCAAAACTAAAGTGCCACCAGAAGATAAAGTTGAAAAAATTTCTTGAAAGGAGACATCAAAGCTAACAGGTGTGAACTGTAAAGTTCTAGCTACTGGATACCTGAAATTTTGTATTTGCCAGGTTAATAAGTTTACTAGAGGATGCTGTGGCATAGCCACTCCCTTTGGTCTTCCAGTTGAGCCAGAGGTATATAGCACATATGCCAAATTGTCTAAAGTAAGTTTGCTTTGAGGATTTGCTATTGTATATTGAGCGATCGCCTGCCAATCGCTATCTAGATAAACAACATGACTGTTACACTTGGGAAGACGATCGCTGAGATGGCTTTGAGTTAGCAAAATAGGAGCCTGAGCATCTTCTAACATGTATCGCAGCCTATCTATAGGATATGACATGTCAAGGGGTAGCGCTCCACCAGCTTTGAGAATGCCTAGAAGCCCAACAATCATCTCTAAAGAGCGATCGACACAAATTCCTACTAAAACTTCTGGCTTAACTCCCCATGTCTGTAGGTAATGTGCTAGTTGATTTGCTCTTTCATTCAATTCTCGATAAGTCAGTTGTTGGTTTTCAAAAACAACTGCTACGGCATCAGGAGTTTTTAAAACTTGAAGCTCAACTAACTGATGAATGGAATTGATTTGAGTCTGATTCTGCATTGATTTACCTACTACTTTAGATGAAAGACTGAAAATAGATAACAATAAGTTTGAGAATGTTGAAAAAATCTAGGAGAACTGCCTTTAAATGATGCCAGCTAGCGATAATTCTGAATTAAATACTTTATTTCCATTTGCCGAGCTGAATATAGGTTGCAACATCATTGTTTGCTTAATCGGAATTTGAATACAGAATGTGGCTCCGTGTCCTGGTTCGGAAAAACACTTTAAAACTCCTCCGTGCTTCTCAATAATTTGGTGACTGATAGAAAGACCCAAACCAGCGCCATTACCAGCAGTTTTCGTTGTAAAGAAAGGCTCGAATATGCGATCGCGAACTTCCTCGCTAATTCCAGCGCCATTATCTTGAATACGAATAACAACGTGGGGACTAGAGAAGGAAAAACTAGAATGAGCGGTAAATTTGTCTTCAAACTGCCACATTCCTAAAGCTAAAGAACTTTCATTTTCGACTTCTATGACTTCTGTACGAATAGTAATAGTTCCAGCTTCGCTCTGATTTTCCAGAGCATCGATTGCGTTAGCAAGAATACTCATAAATACTTGATTAATTTGACTAGAATAACAGTCAATTAAAGGCAATCTACCATATTCTCTAACAATCCGAATTCCAGAATGCTTGCTGATTGCTTTCAGACGACTATCTAAAATCAGCAGAGTACTATCAATCCCTTCATTAATATCTATCGGCTTCATTTCTAACTCATCAGAGCGAGAGAAGTTACGCAGTGACAGAGCAATTTTACGAATGCGTCCTACATCTACTTTCATTGAATTTAGTGTTTTTGGTAAATCCTCTAAGAGAAATTCTAAGTCAATGTTCGCCATCAATTCTTGAATTTGAACGCGATCGCTAGGATGATATTTTTGATAAAGTTCGATCAAATTTAATAAATTCTGAGCATAATTACTGATGTAAGCGAGATTACCATGAATGAAGTTCACGGGACTGTCGATCTCATGAGCAATTCCTGCTACTAGCTGTCCCAAACTAGACATTTTCTCACTCTGAATTAAATGAGCTTGGGTATGTTGCAATTCATATAAAGCTTGCTGTAACTGTTGAGCTTGTGCTTGAGCAACAGTTGCAGAAATGCAACTTTGTTCGTAAAGGAGAGCCTTCTCAATTGCTACTGCTGCGTGGAAAGCAAACATCGTCAGAATTTTTAAGTCTTCAGAATTGTATGAGAGCGCGGTTCTCTCTCTCAGCTCATCTACTTCTTGGCTCCAAAAAAATATCACCCCATTCATTTGTTCTTTTGTCTTCAGTGGGACGCAAATTAAAGATTTGATCGGTCCTTGATACTCGCTAAATCTAGGATCGGCAGTAATATCATTGACAATCTCGCCTTTACCTGTGTCAGCAATCCGACCAATAAGTCCTCCACCCAACTTCAAAGATTCTTGAGGTGGAAAAGCTTGACCAACAGATGATAGAGATTCTAACTCTCCTGTTTTTTGATTCAGAAGTAAAATCGATCCGCCTGTAGCTTCAATTAGTTTCCCAACACCCTCAATAACTAGTTGGGCAACTTCTTTTAATTCTAAGCTAGCAGTAATCTGAGTCGTAATATCGTGGAGCAAAGTCAGCTCTCGATATTTCTCTAATAACTCGTTTGCCAGCGCCTTTTTCTCAAATTCCTGTTTGATTAAGTAAGAAATTAGATTAACAATAGCAATAGCTTTTTCACTGCCAGCAATCCAGCCAATAACGCGGTTAGCAAACTCAATTGGATACCTATGTGCTGAGTTTTCACTACCTACTCCTACTATTCTTTTGCCATCAGCATCGTGAATTTGAATGGCTGTACCTGTTTCCTGGTTTAAGTACTCAAGCAGAGCAACTACTTCTTTTTTTGTTGCTATTTTTTTAAAGTTGACTGGAACCATTGGGTTTTATCTCTAGCGTTTTGTTTATTGATTTATCTTATGTTTTTAAGCTCGAATCACTGATGGTTTAGCAACTATTCGCTATCGGAGTTAGTAGATCGCCAGAATTAAATCACTCAGTGTAGATGCGAATAATTCTGTTGGTTATTTTCACTATTTCACTAGCGGTCGCTGAATGCCAACTACTTTATTAAAATTTTATTAAACGGAACTATTTGCTTGAAGATTGGCTTTTAAGCTATTGAATTAAGCAATTTTACAGTTGTTATTAATCAAAAGGTAGATAACATCTGTAGATTCCCTAAATTTACTGAAGCTCAGCAGTCACGCTTGAGGAATACCACAGATTTTAAGTGTAAATCTATACAGAAATTATTGAATAGATAACTAGTTCGATCGACCTAGTATCCGAAATTGCCTAGTATGGGAGTAAGATTGGGCGCATATTTGCTCCAATACGGTTCAGATAAGAAGATCCCCCCTCGCCCCCCTTGGAAAGGGGGGCGAGGGGGGATCTTCGAGGATCGAGCGCTTTTAACTGAACCGTATTGATATTTGCTCTAAATAGCGATCGCCATATTAGTTTGTGTAGCAGGTTGAGAAAAAAACCTAGAGAAAACACCGATCCT
Source organism: Chroococcidiopsis sp. [FACHB-1243] (assembly GCF_014696895.1). NCBI lineage: Bacteria > Bacillati > Cyanobacteriota > Cyanophyceae > Chroococcidiopsidales > Chroococcidiopsidaceae > Chroococcidiopsis > Chroococcidiopsis sp. [FACHB-1243]. The sequence continues at coordinate 101,713 of NZ_JACJQX010000007.1, forward strand.
ATAATAAAAAATCTTACCAACTCTGCAATTAGTATAATAAACTGCGATTAAATACCGAATTTCTACTTAGCTTAGCTGAAAACATCAAAAGAAAAACTCCATTTAGGTAGAGTGTCTCTCTAACTTTGAATTAAATTTTCAGGATGTTTACTATTACACTCTGAATCTAGTTTATGTCAAATTATATTGACTATGGATATTCTAGAGCCACTTTACCCGTCTAACAGAATAGCTTAGTACGATTTATCGAGTTGAGATCGAATAGCTACATTTTATAGAAGATTATGGAGAAGTTAGAGTTAAATCAGTCTTTACCTGAAAATATAGATCCTAGCTGTCATTGCTCTTACACTAACTTTGACACTCAACTGAAACTGCCGTCTCATCCAACTAGTACTGCGAATATATCGCGGAAATTCACAGCCCTGCAAGTTACAATCGCACTATTCCTGACGTGCAATTTTGTAACTTTTAGCTGCATATTTTACCTACTGCCAAATAGCCGCTATGGTGCTACCAGTCAAGCGATCGCAGTCAGCTTGTTATCTATTTTAGCTAGTATTGAAGTTTTACTTGCTTATTGGGCTTTCCAACCTCTACATATTGGGTTGCCAGCCATTCAACAGCATGAGCGACAAGAAAAATTACAGGAACGAAGCGTTTTCGATCTTATACCTCTACCAGCTTACTGGATTAATTCGGAATTAAAGATTCTTGCGGTCAATCAACAACTGGCTCAAGCTCAAAACTTGCATACAGAAGAATTAATTGGGCAGCCTATTAGTTTTTATAATTCAAATTGTCATTTTCTTGAGTTTATTCAAGCTTTTTTTTCTCAACCAGAGCAAACCATTTATAAGGAACTAGAGATTCAAACTGATAGCAGTACTCGTAACTTGCTAATAGTGGTGCAAAAAACTGCGCTAGAAAATACTGCAATTTTGATTGAAATTGATTTAACTACTCGTCAGCAAAGAGAAACAGTACTGCGAGAGAGCGAAGAACGCTACGTTCTGGCTTTGCAAGCTACTAACGATGGCATTTGGGATTGGAATTTAAAAACTAATGCGATTTACTTTTCTTCTCGATGGAAATCAATGCTGGACTATCCAGACAATGAGATGAACTCTTTAGATGAATGGTTTTGTCGCATTCATCCTGGAGATGTGGAACGCATCAAAATGGAAATGCTCAATCATCTCTCCGAGCTAAATTCTAAGTTTGAAAGCGAATACCGGATTTTATGTAAAGGGAAAACTTATCGTTGGATGCTTAGCCGAGGAATTATTATCCGGGATGCATCAGGAGAAGCATATCGCATAGTAGGAACGCAATCTGATATTACTAACCGCAAAGTTACCGAAGAACAGTTACTTCATGATGCCCTACATGATGCATTAACTGGATTGCCTAACCGAGTTTTATTTATGGATCGGTTAAGTCATGCAATTTCTCTAGCAAAAAGGCGGAGAAATTATTTATTTGCCGTGCTTTTCTTTGACCTGGATCGCTTTAAGTTAATTAATGATAGTTTAGGTCATTCAGTCGGCGATCAACTACTCATTGCGATCGCCCGTCGTCTAGAAAAATATTTGCGAGTTGGCGATACTGTTGCTCGTTTAGGTGGCGATGAGTTTACGATTTTATTAGAAGATATTAAAGATGAAAATGTGGCTACTAATATTGCCAATCGGCTACAAGAAGAATTAACGCGCTCTTTCAATCTCAGTGGTAACGAGGTTTTTACGAGTGCTAGTATCGGAATTACTCTCAGTAGTTTTAATTACGAACGCCCAGAAGATTTACTTCGCGACGCAGATATAGCCATGTATCGCGCTAAAGCTACAGGTAAAGCTCGCTACGAAGTATTTAATACCACTATGCACACGCGAGCCGCTGCACTTTTACAATTAGAAACTGACTTGCGACGCGGACTAGAACGACGAGAATTTCAATTATATTATCAGCCAATTGTTTCGCTTAAAACAAGTGCGATTACAGGTTTTGAAGCACTTATTCGCTGGCAACACCCACAGAGAGGTTTAGTTTCACCAGCCGAATTTATTCCAGTAGCAGAGGAAACAGGTTTGATCGTTCCGATTGGCTGGTGGGTATTACGAGAAGCGTGCCGTCAGTTGAGTGCTTGGAAAATACAATTTCCTGAATATCAATCGTTAGTCATGAGTATCAATCTTTCTGCCAAGCAGTTTACTCAAACTAATTTAGTAGAAGAAATTACTGAAATTCTGCGGGAAACAAACGTACCTGCCCAAAGTTTAAAGCTAGAAATTACCGAAAGCGTAATTATGGATAATGCTGAAATAGCAACCACAATGCTGTTTCAGTTACAATCTCTGGGAATTCAGCTCTCAATTGATGACTTTGGTACGGGTTATTCCTCGTTAGCATATTTATATCGCTTTCCGACTCATACTTTGAAAATCGATCGCTCTTTTATTAATAAGATTGATATCGACAGCGAACAATTTGAGATTGTCCGTACTATTGTCACTCTTGCAGCTAATTTAGGTATGGATGTGGTAGCTGAGGGAGTAGAAACATTAAAACATTTAGCTCAACTCAAAGCACTCAATTGCGGGAGCGGACAAGGATATCTCTTCTCAAAACCAGTCGATAGCCAAATGGCAGCAAAATTGTTACAAGAGCAAAATATAGTTGTAGATACAATACCAATATGATTGCGAATTCTGAAAGCTTAGTATTGCCACAACACGAGATTCACATTTGGCGTGCTAGCCTCAGCCAAAATTCAGCATATTTGCAACAATTAGTTAAAACCTTATCTGTTGATGAATTAGATCGAGCAAATCGCTTTCATTTTGAAGCAGATAGAAGCCGTTTTATTATCGGTCGCGGCATACTCAGAAGCATTCTCAGTTACTATTTAGATATCGAACCTCACCAATTACAGTTTTGTTACGGCAGTCATGGTAAACCAGCACTGAAGACATGTGACTTGCTACATTTTAATTTATCTCATTCCCAAGACTTAGCTTTGTATGCTTTTACTTGCGATCGCCAAATTGGGATTGACTTAGAATACGTTCGTCATATACCTGAATTAGAGCAAATCGTTGCTCAATTCTTTTCAACCAGAGAACGCACGACTTTTCTCGCACTTCCTTCCAGCCAGCAGCCAGCAGCCTTTTTTCACGGTTGGACTTGTAAAGAAGCTATTCTCAAAGCACTTGGAGATGGATTAGCACTTCCTTTAAGCCAATTTGATGTATCGCTGCTACCAGATCGACCTGCCCAACTACTCAGTATAAACGGCGATCGCGCTGCGGCAGAGCGATGGTTGCTTCAGTCGTTTATCCCAGCTGTCAACTATGTTGCAGCTATGGCAATCGAGGGACATGACTGGAAGGTGAAATGCTGCCAGTGGCAAGGATTGCAGGTTAAAGACAGTGATGTCGTGCTGTCTCTTTGTGAGGATGTAAGCTTTGACTGGCATCGTCCAGTTTATGGAGACAGCCAATCGTAGAATTCTCAGACTCTTGCTGCTAAGTCTCAACTAGATTGAGGCGATCGCCCCAAATATGCACTAATGTCGTTGTACTGGTTCTCTCGCGACATCTATTCGATCTGCAATTTTTTTGCCTCGATAACGGTAGCGCCACATAACAAAGCCAGTAACGAATAAAATTAGAGGTGCAAGTCCAACTAATACGTAGAGAACACGGCTGGGTAATCCCCAAAATGTGCCGTAGTGCAGAGGTGTAAAAGATCCGAGTACTTTTTCTGCTAAAGGTAAGTTTTGTCCATCTATGAGTTTTAATATTTTGCCGCTATATTGGTCGAGATAAACGCTACTGTCGCCATATTCGTTCGACTCTTGAGGATGTTTTTTATAGATAGTGAATGCGTCTTCTGGTTTCCTGGGTAGGTTGATAAAAGTAGTCTCTGCATTAGGTAAAGCCGCATCCGCTGTTTTCAAAATCTCTGTTATTCCCAAAGGTGACTTACCTGTAACAATTTTAGAAACTGGTTCAGGTGATTTTGGCGTGAAAGTCAGGGCGTAGATTGCAGGTTCGGCGTAATCGTAAAAATTCCAGCAGAAACCTGTAAAAGCAGTCAAACCCAAAAATATAGCAGTAACGATACCCGCAACTTTATGAACGTCGTAATTAACTCGTTTGGGGTGCGCTTGCCATTTAATCTTGAAGCCACTGATTAGCTTACGCCAACCAGACCATAAAAAGATACCTGTAAGACTGAGAACCAGAAGTAGCAAGGCAAAAATTCCAACAATTTTGATCCCAATGTCACCTGCTAGAAGCGCATAATGGAGTCTAAATACAATACCGATGAAAGTATTGTCCCAGTTACGATCGCCTAAAACTTTACCTGTATAAGGATTGACATAAACATCAGTGGTTTTGTCGTCCTCCGTTCTCAACCGCACTCTGTAAGTAGGGTTGTGGGGCAGAGTATCAATAGAAGCTAGTTTAAGTTCGGGGCGATCGCGGTAAGCTGCTTTTACAGTATTCACAACAGACTCAATTGCTATGCGCTGCGGTTGTGGCGCGATCTGCCCAAATTGGCGCTGTATTAAATTTTGGTCGATTTCGTGTTGGAAAACTAATAAACTACCTGTCACGCCAACGATAATTAAAATCAGCCCCACAGCTAGCCCAATGTATCGATGCAAGCTAAATGCGATACCGCGAAGTGTTTTAGTTTTCATGGTAGATTTTGCATGGAAAAAATGTTTGTTGCAACGGTTGGCAGTGGCAATCGCTAAGCGATCGATTAGAGATTAAAAATAAGCCTAGTCAAAGTATCTCATAAGTGAGTATTATTCTCATTTATTCACTATAGAGTGTAATCTTATCTAACAGTAATCTCAAGTAGTTCAGCTTAAAATTCTACAAAGATCGTTCCTAATACAGTCAGAGGCGTACCCTCGAAATAATCTACGTCAAGTAGGTTTTCAATATTGAGTGCGGCTTTCCAGTTTTTGCGCTGGTAGAAAACTGCTAAATCTGTCTGCCAGTAACTCGGTAATTTAAAACTATTCTCAATATTACCTGGACGATCGCCAACGTACCGCACGCCACCCCCAAAACCCAAACCTTGTAATGCACCAGCTTGAATCTCATAAGTCGTCCAAAAACCGCCATTGTGACTGGCAATGTTTGGAACTTGAGAATTTACAGGCAATTGTGAGGATCTAGCGATGCGTGCTTTCGTGTAAGCATAATATGCGATCGCATTCCATCCTGGGGCAATTTCACCGACTACCTCTAAGCCGATATCTTGACTTGTTTGTTTTTCTACCAAAAGTTCTAATTCAGGATCGTTCGCATCTGTTAGTGTTACGTTTCGTTGAATGCCATCGTACAAATACAGAGTAGCAGAAATGCGATCGTTGAAAAATTCTGTCTCAATACCTATTTCTAATCCATTTTCTATCTCTGGTTTTAATAAACTCCTGGAAATTCTTGGAATTGGGAGAGCAGAGTAACTTAAATTAGTATAAACTGAAATCGAGCTGCTAAGTTGATATGAAATTTCCAGCTCTGGATTAAATGCTTCATATTCTTGCTGACTAATATTATGCAGTTCGGGTAGGTCTGTTGTGTCGTTAATGACTAAATCTAAACTACCCTCAAAAGATATACTGAGTCGTCCTATAGCAGTTTCATTACTAATAGATAAGGACAACGAGTTTTGTCTACTCGTAAAATCATATGGAGAAAACGGCAAAGGAATTGTTGATAAGTCGATTAAATTAAACTGTTCGCTTGCTTGACTATCTATATTTTTAGTAGGCAACAAAAACGGAAACTTATTTAGTTCTATTTCAAATCCTATTTCATGCTGAAGAGTTCCAGTTTTAAACTCGTTATTCCACGCAAAATTAAGTACATAAAATCCATTTAGAGAGTAATCGTCAAAATCAAATTCTCTACTGGTTTGATGCGATCGCTTCTTGCCATGACAATTTTCAACAGTATCCCAATTTACATATGCAGCCTGAAAAGAGTTTGCGATCGCGCAGTTGCTAAGATTGGAATTGCGATGGTCGCGAAGCAAACCGCCTTCGGCATCGCGCAGATCTTTTTCACTATCAGCCCACGCAGGTTGTGGAAGTAAAGTTAATTCTACCATAGCTAGATATAAAAAAGTGAAGAATTTGGCAAAATAGCACAATTTATACTCCTATCAAAACTCTATAGAAAATGTTCCTAAAATTGTGAATGGCGCTTGAGGAGTAATATAAAAGCCTTGAGTTGCGTAATATTCAGTATCAAAAATGTTCTTGAAGTTGAGAGCAGCTCGCCAGTTATTGCGACGATAGAAAATACTGGCATCAGCACGTAGGTAAGATGGTAGTTCAATGCTGTTGGGTAATTGAACTTCGCGATCGCCTGCGTAATATATCCCCGCACCAAATCCTAACCCTTGTAATTTGCCACTTTGAATTTCATAAGTCGTCCATAAACTAGCACCATGTTTTGGTATACCTTGTAGTCTGTCTCCGATTGGAGTATCGTTGTCTTCACTGACAAAAGCATCAGTGTAAGCGTAAGTAGCAATAACTTTCCATCCTGGTAATATTTCGCCAGCAATATCTAGTTCAACACCACGACTTTTCTGTTCTCCTATTTGGATACTAAAATCTGGATCTTCAGGATCGGTGGTCAAAACATTTTGTTTAGTTAATTGGTAAAGCGCCAATGTAGCTGAGAGTTTATCATCAAGAAAATTCTGCTTAATCCCAATCTCAAATTGCTCTCCCTTTGATGGTTGAAAAGGTTGTCCCGTCCGGTTACGACTGAAGATTTCTGGATTAAATGAATTAGTCCAGCTAGCATAAATCGAAGTAGACTTGCTGGGTTGGTAAATAATACCAAGTCGTGGCGAAAATTCAGACTCCGATTGCTCTAATCTAAAAGAATCAGTTAAGGTATCTTCGTAGAAAGAGTCAATTGAGTCAAAGCGACCTCCAGCTAAAAATTTGAGGTTAGGTGAAATCTCAATCAGGTCTTGTACGTAAATACCAACAGTGTCTGCACCATATTCCTCACCGGAAGTTGGAATATATGGTTCGGGTTCAGCACCATAAACCGGATCGAAGATGTCAAGCGGAGCAATAGCCGCGTCTTCAAAATCATAAGCAAATCTATAACGAGCTAGTTCTACTCCCAATAACACATTATGACGGAGAGAGCCTGTATTGAACTTGCCAAAAAATTCATTTTGTAGCGTATAATTTTCTGAACTTTCATCCGAGCGTTGCGCGTTACGTGGTAGTGTCCGACCATCTTCTTCTAAAAAGGGTTGCTCGAAATTGCTAGTAGTAACATATTCAGTATTACCCTTAATATCTACTACGTTAAATCCCTGTCTAAATTTCCAGTTATCGCTAAATTCATGTTCAAAATTGTAAGTGCCGTAAAACGATCTAAAGCCAGCATCATTAACGTCTGGCTCTCCCAAAAATCTACTGATAGGTAGATCTAAAAATTCTTCAGAAGGAAGTAAGCCGCGATCGAAGACATAATTGTAATTTTGATACTCGAATTCAGTAGTGAGAGTAGTGCGCGAACCAATTTGCCAAGTTAGCGAGGGTGCAATAAAGATACTCTCATTTTCATTAAAATCGCGGAAGCTGTCAGCATTTTCATAAGCAACATTCAAGCGATAAAGTAATGACTTATCCTCGGTCAAAGAACCCGTGAAATCTAGCGTGGTGCGGTAAAAGTCATAATTGCCAACTGTGCCATTTAATCTATAGAAAGGCTCAGCTTGTGGTTTTTTAGTCACAGTATTGACAAGTCCGCTAAAACCAAAGGCACTACCATAAAGTACCGATGCTGGACCTTTAAGAAACTCTACTCGCTCAACATTAGCAACATCACGCGGACTAATGAAGCCAAAATCTCGAAAACCATTGCGGTAGGCTTCAAAATCTAAAGGAAAGCCGCGAAGATAATAACCTTGGGAGGATATACCGCCATAACCTGATTGGGGTTGTACTCCGCTGACGTTATCAGCTAACTCAGAAAAACGAACTACTTGGCGATCTTCTAGAACTTGTCTGGGAATGACTTGAATTGACTGGGGAATATCCCGCAAAGGCGTATCGGTTTTAGTTGCAGTCGATGCGTTGGGAACGCTATATCCAGTTTCTTGTTCCCCCGTGACGACTATTTCTTGTTCTTCCCCGTCAGTGGGTGTTGTTGACTGTACTGGCTTTTTCTGTTGAGGTGTCGTCTCGCCTGCTGGCGATTGTGTTTCTGGTGCTGTTTCAGTTTTAGGTGGTGCAGTCGATGCTGGAGGTACGGGTTGTTGGGCTGTAGGCGCGATAAATTCGTTAAGCTTCGCTAACGCATTTGGTAGAGTTAGAGTTAGGGCGCGATCGCTCCTTCCTACTTCCACCTTGGGTAAATCTTCAGTTCCCGTCACCGTGACACGAATATTATTTGTTCCCTGCTGCGTTATAGCAATCGAAGCAATTCCCGATGCAGGGTTTTCTTGACGAAAAGCTTTATTTTGTGCTAAATGAGCGTTGGGGATATTAGCGACAAAGGTTTTACCAAAACTAGCAGGAAAGACTTGCAATGATTTGCCTGCTGCTGTTTCTAGAATGACTGCCAATCCTTTATCTGTTTGTTGCAGTCGTACGTCGGTAACTTGAGTAATGCTACTCTGTTGTGCCATAAATCCTGAGATCCCCCCGCCTGCGGCTCCCCTCTTCAAAAGGGGGGTAGAAGAGAGTAAAATGCCCTCCTTTTTCAAGAGGGGTAGAGAGAGTAAATTGCCCCCCTTATTAAGGGGGGTTGGGGGGATCGAGATCTCTGCCGCGCCTACTGGTGGAGCGATCGCGACTGTGGCACTAACAACAAGCAATAAAGAATGGATCTGCAACTTCATGAAAAATGTCTCACACTGAATTTGTATCAATTAGGAAAAGCGATCGCGATTTTAGCTACACTTAAATTTTCTGGAACTAAAAATTCACCAAAATCAATTTAATTCTCGTTGCCTCACGCTGAAATTAGGTATTTTTGAATGTACTGAGATATTACTCGCTAGTACCGCAATTAGTTTTTCCGCCACCACAATAAGTTGCGAACCAGGGACTAAAATTAGCAGCATTTTTAGGTACATTACTCATCTTTAATAGTGCTGCTAAACTGGATTGTTCGCCGCTATATCGAAAGTGCATATGTATCGGTTCGCCACTCGATTCGCCATGCGGTGCAGTAAGAATCATATATTTGAATCGATCGCAAGCTTTATCTTGTTTTTCATTTGGAACCAGTTCAAATAATTCCCAAACTGCGGTTTTAGATTCCGAGTAATACTTGGGATCGGGTGCAGCTCCCATATAGACATAACGACAATTTCGGGCGATCGCCGTTCCTGCTGTATCTTTGTAGAACGTAAACTTCTCCATTTTTTCAATCGCGATTTGTTTGGGGTTGCGCGGATCTTTTACAGATTGTTCTTGTTGTGTATTGAGATTAAAAACACCATCAAATCCCAAGTAAGGAACTTTATAAGCATTGGGAGAAACGATCTGAAGCTCAAGTGCTAGGGCAAGTTGATTTGTGATGGCAAGAGTAGCGATCGCAGTCAAACAAAAGCTAGAGATTTTTTTCATGTTTGCTCCTGAAAATTATTCAAAAATCTGTATTAGTATCAAAACTCTACTGAAATCGAACCGACTACTGTAAATGGTTCGCCAGGATAAATACCTCGAATCCTGCTATCTCTCACAGCATCTATGTAATCGACATCAAACAAGTTTTTAAAATTGAGTGCAAGCCGCCAATTATCGCGGCGATAAAAAATAGTAGCATTGGTGAGGAAGAAACTATCTACTTCAAAACTATTTGGCAATCCTCCTTCTCTCTCGCCAACATAGTTAAATCCAATCCCGAAGCCTAAACCCTGCAAATTACCTGTTTGAATTTCATAAGTCGTCCACAAACTACCGCTGTGTTTAGGAATTCCAGTCAGTTTACTGCCAACCAGCTCTGGGTCTGTGTCCTCTGTCACCTCAGCGTCAATGTAAGCATAAGAGGCAATAACCTTCCAACCTGGTAAAATTTCCCCAACTGCGTCTAGCTCAACTCCTCGACTGCGTTGTTCTCCCGTAGCAATTGAAAAGTCGAAGCCAGGGAAAGCCGGATCGCTGACGGCAACGTTTTGCTTAGTAATATCAAAATAAGCTAGAGTCGTGGAGAGTTTACCTTCTAGCCATTCTGTTTTGATACCAACTTCGTAGCCTTTCCCTTCTTCAGGCTGGAGAAAATCGCCGCTAGCACTCGTTGAGTCTGTAGGTCTAAAAGAGCGAGAATAGCTACCATAAAGCGAGACTTCATCACTGGGTTGATAGACAACACCAATCCGAGGTGTAAAAGCATCTTCAGTTTGATTTTGCTCGCTACCCTCATCCTCTGCGGTAGGAGCATTAGTAACTGTTTGGTCTACAGTGTCGTATCGCAGTCCTGCTAGTAAGAATAAATTATCGAGCAGTGCTACCTGGTCTTGCACGTAGATTCCTAACCTGTTTGACTCAGTGGCGATATCTGAAAAGACAGGTAATGTATCCTCATCAGGTTCGGGTTGGTCGTAAACAGGGTTGAAAATATCGAGCGGACTAGGATCGCCAAGTGCAGTAAAAACATCGCTTTCACTCCGGTTCAAGTCAACCCCCAGCAAGAAGGTATGCTTAATCGAACCCGTATTTAACTTACCGACAAGATTTGTCTGAAGCGTATAATCCCTTGCCTCACTTTCTTGGTTGGCAAAGAAGCGAGTTAAGGTCGCCGCTTCATCAAACTCAAACGGTAGCGATAAAACGCTGTAATCGTAACTGGAATACTGATAGCGAAAGGCATTTCGTATAGTCCAATTATCGTTAAAACGATGCTCAAAATTATAGCCAACGCCGAAATACTTATTTATAACCGTGTCGTCGGGGTTGTTGGTAACGCGACTCGCGGGAATGTCAGCAACTCCATTGCCAGCAGCGATCGTACCAAAATCAGCAAAGCTCTCGTCCTTAACATATTCCAGAGCAACAGTTAAGTCAGTGCGATCGCTAATTTTCCAAGTCAGAGTTGGTGCTGCAAAAAAGCGATCGGCATCTGTATCGTAGTTCCGAAAACTTTCTCTATGTTGATACAGCGTGTTGAGTCGATAGAGAAGGCTGCCATCTGAGTTTAATGGACCAGAAAAATCGATGCGGGGTCGAACAAGTTCTCGACTACCAATCTGCAATTCAGCTTGATAAAAAGGATTAGTTAGTGGTTGCTTAGACACCAGGTTAATTAAACCCCCTGGCTCAATTTCACCGTAGAGAACGGAAGCTGGTCCTTTGAGAACTTCAACGCGCTCCAAATTAGCGGTTTCTGGAGAACCCTGATTGGAATAATCGCTATACAACCTAAAACCATCTCTCAGGATGGGTGCATCGCTGAAACCTCGAAGACTAAATCCAGCGCCACGGCTATCGTCGTTGCCTTGAAAAGTCGCACCTGAGACGTTACGCAGCACTTCCTCGATGCGGGTAACTTGTTGGTCTTGAATCACTTCCTGGGGAATCACCTGAATTGACTGCGGAATATCACGCAGTGGGGTATCTGTTTTAGTCGCGGTCGTAGCGTTGGGAACGCTGTATCCCGTTTCTTGTTCTCCAGTGACGACAATTTCTTGTTCTTCTTTGTCGTCAGTTGTAATATTTGGTTGGACTGGCTTTTCCGGTTGGGGTGGTGTCTCGCCTGTTAGTGGTATTTCAGTTTCAGGTGGTGTTGCTGGTGCTGGGGGTGCGGGTTGTTGGGCTGTAGGGGCAATCGACTCTGGTAAAGTTAAGGTAAGAGTGCGATCGCCTCTATTTACTACAACTTTTGGTAAATCTCTACTTCCCGTCACCGTGACTCGAATATTATTTATTCCTTGTTGAATTACTGCGATCGATGCAATTCCCGCTACTGGATTTTCTTGCCGAAAAGTTTTACCTTGTGCTAGCTGCGCGTTGGGAATGTTGGCGACGAAAGTATTACCAAAGCCAGCAGGAAAGACTTGCAATGATTTGCCTGCTGCTGTTTCTAAAATAACTGCCAGTCCTTTATCTGTTTGTTGCAGTTGTACGTTAGTAACTTGGGTAATTTTAGTCTGTCGTGCCATAGCTCCTGCGATCCCCCCGCCTGCGGCTCCTCCCTTGTTAAGGGGGGTAGAGGAAAGTATGCTTTCTCCCTGATTTAAGGAGGTTGGAGAGAGTAAATTGCCCCCCTTTTTAAGGGGGGTTGGGGGGATCGACTCCGCCTCAACCGCGCACACTGATGGAGCGATCGCGACTGCGGCACTAACAACAAGCAATAAAGAATAGATCGACTGCAACTTCATGGAAAATTTCTCACACTGAATTTGAAATAGTTAGAAAAAGCGATCGCGACAAAAAATCACTCAGCTTAAAACTGCCACGAAACTGTTCCCTGAACTGTAAACGGCGCACCAGGAATTGCTTGCGTTCTACTCTGTACTCCTTCAAAATATTCGACATCAAATAAGTTCTTGAAATTTAATGCTGCTTTAAAGTTGTCTCTTTCGTAATAAATAGCAGCATCTACCCGTGTAAAATCTGGGACTGTAAAAGAGTTGTCCAAATCCCCTGCTCGACTATCGACATAAAAGATGCCAGCGCCAAATCCTAAACCTGCTAGCGAACCGCTTTGAATCGTATATTTCGTCCATAAACTAGCAGTATTAAAAGGAACATTGTTGAGGCGATTACCGACTGTATAAGTATTGTCAGCAGTAATTTCCGCGTCGGTGTAAGCATAGGAGGCAATAACGTTCCACCCTGGTAGAATTTCTCCTGATACATCGAATTCAAACCCTTTACTTTGTTGTTCGCCTACCTGAATCGAAAAGTCAGGATCGGGATTATTGGCATCGTCAGTCAGAACGTTACTCTTGGTAATATCGTAAAAAGCTAAAGTTGAGGCAAGCCGACCGTCCAAAAACTCACCTTTAACACCGACTTCGTATTGTTCTCCAATCTCTGGTTCAACCGCACCACCACCAGTAAGCCTACCAGTCTGCGGTATGAAAGCACGGCTGTAGTTGGCATAGAGAGAAATTGGTTGAATTGGTTGATAAACAATTCCAACTCGCGGTGAAAATTCGCTGGTTTCTGTATCAACATTTAATGTTGGGTCATTAGGGTATCTTTCTTCTGAGTCAAAACTATCGAATCTGCCACCCAAAACCAGTTTGAGATTGTCAGTAAAAGCAATTTGATCTTGCAGATAAACTGCAATCGTATCTGATGAAACCTTACCACCGTTATAGGCAGTATCCGGTTCGAGCGAGTAAGGAAAATTGAAAACCGATTCGTAGTCGGGATCGAAAATGTCTATCGATGGAGATTCTGCTGCTATTGCATCCTCGAAGTATCGTCCTGTCTGTCTAGCGAGTTCGACACCGAACAACAATGTATGCGCGATCGCTCCCGTGTTAAACTTCCAAGTCAAGTCATTTTGTAGCGTATAAGTCTCGTAATACTGACCGCCAAAATAACGAGCTAAAAGTAAAGTCCGGTCATCTGCTTCCAGTTCGTTTGCTTCTACAGAGTTATAGATTTCCTTACTACTGGTGTACCGCAAGGCAGTTCTGAGTGATAAATTTTCGCTGAAGCGGTGGTCTAGATAAAGATAGCTGCGAAATTCGTCCATTTCTTGCTCGTAAGAGGGATCGCCCAAAAAGCGACTCAAGGGAATGTCAGCTACTTCGTCACCAACTGCTACTAAACCTCGGTCAATCGGTCGGCGATCGCGCAGATACTCTCCTTCAAAAGTTAAGCTGGTATTGGGGCTAATTCTCCACGTAACTACGGGAGCGATGAAATACCGCTCTGTTGAGACAAAATCTCGGAAACTTTCGGCGTGTTCGTAAGCAGCGTTCAACCGATAAGCAAGCGTACCATCAGAGTTGAGCGGACCCGAAAAATCTAAAGTCGGACGATAGAAATCGTAACTTCCTGCCGTGAAATCGATTTGGTAAAAGGGTTCGGGTAGCGGTCTTTTAGTCGTAAAGTTAATGATTCCTCCAGGTTGTGCTTGTCCAAACAGGACGGAAGCTGGTCCTTTTAGCACTTCAATTTGCTCGATATTTGCCGTTTCTGGGTAAGTACGAGTGTTAAATTGTCTGTCCTCTCTTAACCCGTTTTTGAATTGGTTAGCTTCAAATCCCCGCACGTTATAGGTGGGGCTGCGACCGCCAGCATCTGTGGAGAAATTAACACCACTAACGTTACGTAGCACGTCGTTGATGCGAACTGCTCCCTGGTCTTCTATTACCTGTCGCGGAATGACTTGAATGTTTCCTGGGACATCGCGGATGGGTGTATCGGTTTTAGTTGCTGTTGTGGAGTCGGGAACCCGATATCCTGTTTCTTGTTCACCTGTGACGACAATTTCTTGTTCTTCCCCTTCAGTAGTTGGTGTTAGCTGTTGAGCTTCACCTTCTATAGGGGGAACTTCTGACTGCGGTGTAGTTACCCCTGGCTGTATCTCGCTTGCAGGTGGCTTTGTTACTGGCTCTACTGAGGATGGCGGTTGAGTTGCAGTTGTTGTAGATGTAGTTGCACTCAAAACCAAGCCATTTTCGCTTTGTCGTACCCGTACCTTCGGTAACTCTGTCTCACCCGTCACCACAATACGGAGACTATTAGCTCCAGCCTCGCTAACTGTCACCGCCGCAAAACCCTTCACGGGGTTTATTTGTCGCAGATTATTTCTATCTGAAATTTGTAGTTGAGTATTGACAACATTAGCAACAAAAGTTTTACCAAAACTGGATGTAAAAACCTGTGGTGACTCGTTAGCCGTTGTTTTTAATACAATCTCTGCTCCTGATGCTGTCGGCTGAATTTCTACAGCAGTTATCTTAACTACATCAGCTCTTACTGGCTGTGCCACAATAGCCACAGCAATTCCAGCCAGTCCCACATAACTGACCAAATGCATTTTATTCACAGTGTTTCCTCACACAAAGCCACAGCAATTTAGTACAGCGCCAGCGCAAGCTATATGCTGAATTACTGAGTTATAAATCTACCTTCAACTAGGAAATTTTATCATTATTAATGCAAGCTACTAGCATTAAGTTTTAAGTATTTCACAACTGCTATGAAAACAAGTATTTTTTTATACGAAACTTCAAAATTAGGAAATTTGAAAGTCTAAACTCGATCGCATATGCGATCGAGTTTAAATACAAGAGCGGCTCCAATCTTAGTTGAGGACGAAACGCACTCTCAGCACGACACGTCTTCCCCTTTTGAGATCGTTATATTTCCAACGAGTTACCTGCCTAAGTGCCGCTGCATCTAGGTCTGCATCACCGCTAGACTGCACTAACTGCGCGTTGCTCACATTCCCATCCGAATCTACATAGAAAGCAACTTTGGGAACCCCCTCTACTCCCCGCCTTCTAGCACTGGCTGGATACCTGGGTTCAGGGCAGCGACGACAAGTTAGAGTGTTGGAACCTTCGGAATCACCCGTTTCGCTTCGCGGTTGTCTGACAGTTCGCGGTCCTGCTGCTACAGGAGTTCTACCAGTACCCGTGTTAGGTCTGGGAGCTACAGGGGGTGCTTGAGGATCGCCCGTACCAGTTAATACTTTTTCTTGTGTTGCCCTCGAATTCCTCAGATCCGATAACTTATTTCTCAATTGCGGATCGGGAGTTGCTACTGGTGCTGGAGCAGGTGCGGGCTTTGGCGTAACAGCCTTTGGCGGCGGAGTCACAGCTCGCGGTACGGGCTTGGGTGTCGCTCTAACAACTTTTGGAGGAGGTGTCTGACGTACGACTCGCTGAGGTTGTCTGACTTGTGGCTGTTGTACCCGCCGTGGCTGGGGTTTTGGTTTTGGTGGTTCTGGTTTAGGTTCTGGCTTCTTGACCTCCGGTTTTTTGGGAGGATCGACGATGACAACTTCTATGGGTTTCGGCGGCTGGGTGAAATTCCTTTGCCATAATTTATCAATACCTGCGTATAGCAGACCAACATGCAAAGCTACAGAACCAACTAAGCTACAAGCTAAAAGAGTCTTCAGCGATCGCGCTTCTTTCTCTCGCTGCTGGATAGCAACATTATCAGAACCCATAGAAAATAGTTGCCAACAATTTTCATTAACTCTCGTTAGATTATGATGTTACGTTCCCCGTGTCAAGAGGGAATCAGTTATCAGTTATCAGTTATTAGTGACTAACCACCAACTACCGATTACCCATTACCAATTAGCCATTACCAATTCATTTCAATAAGTCTGCATCGCCTGGTTTTGGTTGAGAAAAGGTTGGTGGTTGTTGGTTGGTGGTTGGTGGTTGTTGGTTGGTGGTGGGAGATTCGGAGGTTTCGGGAGTAAAGACATTAACTAGAGTTTGTACTAAAGCATCTCGCTGTTGGCGGTTGAGGCGGTTAATTGCAGCGCGATCGCCTTCTAGGGGATTTTGATGTAAGGTTTTTGCTCCTGGATACGTGGTGTCTTGAATGAGTTCGTTTGCCCCTAAATAATCTGCTAGGGTTAATTTCCAATCTAGACGGTAGTTGGGCGCTCGACCTTTGACATAAACGTGATACTCAATTAAGCGGTTGACAAGAGTGCTATCTGGATTGACTTTTCCTGACTCTCTACTAACATATTTATTCTCTAGTGGAAGATTGGGTAGTTGTTTGTAAACTGGCTTCCATGCGTCGCGGATGTCGGCTGCGGGTGGTTGTTGGGCAATTGCTGGTAAACTCAGAGCGATCGCGATTAAGATCCCCCCAACCCCCCTTAAAAAGGGGGGCTTCGTTACACTCTTGGTTAGGGGAAATCTAAAAGATAACAAAAATCTCATATTGCTAAAATTCCACAACAACTGGTGTATGGTCGCTAGGCTTAGGTAGTTTACGCGGTGCAGGATCGATCCAACAAGCGATCGCCTGCTGGTACAATTCTGGCGATAAGTATAGATGATCGATCCGCCAACCTAAATTGCGGCGAAATGCTGCGGTGCGATAGTCCCACCAGCTATAGTGTCCGCCTTCTGTGATAAATTTGCGAAAGGCATCGGCAAACCCTAGTGCTAAAATCTCCTGCAAGGCTTGACGTTCTAGTTCTGATGCCATAATTTGACCTGTCAGCTTGTCTGGATCGTGTAGATCTCGCTCGTCAGGAGCAATATTAAAATCACCACAAACACACATTGCAGGGAAAACGAGCAACTGCGATCGCAAATATTCCCGTAGGACTTTCAACCACCCTAACTTATAATCATATTTTTCACTGCCCACTGCCGCACCATTAGGGACGTAAAGATTGACGATGCGGACGCGATCGAGCGTACCTGCAATTACTCGCTTCTGTTCGTCTAAAGCTGCGAGTAACTCAGCTTCTACAATACCGCTCTCTACTAACAGTGATGCAAACCCAGTACTCACGTCTTGTATCGGCTGTTGGCTGAGGATAGCAACGCCGTTATAGGACTTTTGCCCAGAAGTGTATACATAATAACCTAGATGCTCGAAGGGCGATCGCGGAAAATCTGCATCTACGACTTTGGTTTCTTGTAAACACAGTACATCTACTGGAGTTTGTCTTAACCAATCTATCACCTGCTCTAGGCGGGTACGAATCGAGTTCACATTCCAAGTGGCAATCTTCATGTATTAGGAGTCATAAGGGCAGATTATCCGTACTGCCTGTAGCCAGTACAAGTATCTCATTGTTAAAATACGCCCGTACAGGAGTCAGGAGAAAAGAAGAATTTAGAATTTACAATCATATTCCCCTGAAAGAGCTTCTCTGGCTTTTGTTAATGACATATCTACTTACCAAAATGCAAATCGTGCCTTATATGAATCGTTAATAAGCTAACCATCAACACCAAAATCCGAACATCAATAATTGCTATTTTATAATAATGAGATGAAGAAAATCTGAGGTCATCTAGCACAGCAATCGCGTTTTTTGTATTGCCGATCGCAGTAGGTTTAGTAGTTAAAAAAAATTTAGGTTTTTCCTTCTTACGATAGAAACCACATTTAAATAAACTAACTACAATATTTATCCAATATGAGATTGAGAGCCGAAGCAAATAAGTATTTACTAGGTTTATGGTAAAGCAGAAGACTAATTACTGGATAGAAATCATCATCGTAAAGTCTCGCTGCATTTATTGTGAAACTTCCCAAGCCCATGATGGAGTAAAGCAGCTTATCCAGGCTACGTTGAACCTCTTCAGAAGAGCTTCTCTGGCTTTTCTTAATTACAACCCTATTTACTAAAACGGAGAAGATGAATTATATTAATCGTTGTTACCTTAAATAGCGATATCAAAACTTAAATGTCAAAAGTTGGTATTATTTAGCAATTGTCTGAAAAAGTCTGTTGTTTCATAGTACAAAAGCCGCATTTTTTTGTATTCTCGATCGCAATAGACTTAGTAGTTAGAATATCTTTATGCTTTCCTCCTTCTTACGAAAGAAGCCACACATAAGAACTGAAGTCACTAAAACATTCATTCAATATGAAATTAATAGACCAGATTAAACAAGTATTTGCTGGGTTTTGGGTAGCGCCAGAAACTGAGTGGTGGGTAGAAATTATCACCACAAAGCCCCGCTGCACTTACTATTTTGGACCTTTCTCAACCCACGATGAAGCAAAAGCAGCTTATCCAGGTTACGTTGAAGACCTTGATGGTGAGGGCGCGCAAGGAATTGCAATTGTGATTAAACGCTGTCAACCAACGGAGTTAACTATTTGTGACGAAGAGGAAATATAGGCTAACTAGACAGTGGGGAGTCAATCGCTATTGCTACTCAAGGCTCACTCTGTTACGAATTGAATTGAGACTTTGAATAATCAAAGGAATGGCACTAACAAATATTAAACTGGATACAAATAAACCAACTGCGCCATCTACCCATAACCAATGCATGAGCCAGATTGCGATCGCTGCTACAATTACGCCGATCGAACTAATTAAATCTGCCAAAATATGTAGAAAAGCACCTCGGACGTTGAGATCGTGATGGCTGCTGTCGTGCAGTAAAAAGACATTAAACCCATTGACTCCCAAACCTACCCCAGCAGTCACCAACATGGGGAAACTAAGGATCTCTGTCGGTGGAGACTGGAGGCGAGAGACAGATTCAATGGCAATCCAAACTGCGATCGCTACCAGTCCCAAACCATTGAGTACAGCGGCGATAGCTTCGATCCGCATATGGACAAAATTTTCTCCTCTAGCTGCTTGTCGCTGTACGAACCAAGCTGCTAGCAGTGACAAAGCCAAAGCAAAGCTATCTGACAGCAAATGACCGGATTCAGCTTGTAAAGCTAAACTATGACTCCAATAGCCCACCCCAAATTCAAGTGCGGCAAAACTGGCGATCGCGATCAGCGCCGTCCATAATAATTTAATTTTGCGATCGTAGTTGCTCAGTGTATGACAAGTGCAGCCGTGAATACCATTATGAGAACGATCGTTATGAGAATGAGAATTAAGCATAGAGTGTTTGCGAACTATAACTTATGAACTGTAATTTGTGAATTGTAATTTGTAATTAGTAATTTGTAATTAGTAATTCTATGTAGATGAGCTGTAGGGGCATACAGAGATGTACGTCCCTACTAATTTGCTTTGTCTAAATTGCTGACTCGAATTACTTAGTAGGAAACAACTGCTTGGGAATCGTTCCGTGAATCCCTTTAACAATATCTACTACCTGAGAAACATCAAAATCAATTGTCGCACTACCTAGTATCAAGGCATCTTGTTTTGTCATGCCATACTTCTCATGGGCAATTTGCAGGTATTCTCTAACAGA
Organism: Chroococcidiopsis sp. [FACHB-1243]; assembly: GCF_014696895.1. NCBI lineage: Bacteria > Bacillati > Cyanobacteriota > Cyanophyceae > Chroococcidiopsidales > Chroococcidiopsidaceae > Chroococcidiopsis > Chroococcidiopsis sp. [FACHB-1243]. The sequence continues at coordinate 121,577 of NZ_JACJQX010000007.1, forward strand.
TTTTTTCATGGCTTCATCCAGATCTTTATCCAATCCGACAGCAATCCAAGCATCCTTTGTTTCTCCCATTGGGGTTGCTAATTTCATATCTTTATGCAAGATAAATTCAAACGTAGGAGTTAAGGAACACTCGATCGCCGTCAAAGCAACTTCACCATTTGCTTGAGCGCAATGGGGATCGCCAGCGTAAAATAGCGCACCAGGGACTTGTACGGGCAAATACAAGCTCGAACCACGTCCTAGAAGTTTGATGTCCAAATTACCACCATAGTTCCCTGGTGGTACGGAATTCGCAGCATCGGCTGGGTTAGCAGGCACGACACCCATCAATCCGATAAAAGGCTTCAACGGGATCTCAATTGGTGGTAGGTTGTTGGCGGGTTGAAAAATGCCTACTTCCCGCTTGGCATCTATGGCGATAACTTTGGAGTAGATTGGAGCCTTATTTTCAGGATACTCGCCAGGTAATGCTCCTTTGCCGTGACGATTGGAAATTGCACCATAGGGCGATCTGTAATTGATGTCTAGGGTCTTAATCTCCAAAACATCGCCTGGTACTGCGCCCTCTATGTAAACTGGTCCAGTAATAACGTGAGGACCGGGACCAGTCTTTTTCACTTTGGCTTTAGTTTGTAGCTGGTCTGAGAGGATCTGCTGTCGAGAAATCGTACTTTTAGGATTTTTGGGAATGCCACCCTGGGCGAAAAACTGAACGGTGTCTCCTTGGTCTGGGAGAATACCTTCGTGAGATATTGTCTCCATAACCACGCGATCGCCCGATCTGACGCGGGCAATGGGCTTGCTATCTGGTTTAAATAATTCTCCCCAAATCACGTTGGCGGGAGTTGAAAGAATTTTTTGCGTCCGTCCGGCGGCGATGACGGGAACTGAGATTGAAATTGTACCAACCAATAGTATTAACCCTAAACCTATTGCGATCGCCAGCCGCCCAGAGCGACTCCAACCGCCGATCGCTAGCTGGGAATTGGCGATCGCAAATATTTTTTGCTTGTTCACTTGCTCCTCACAATCACACTGATTTTGGCAAACTCATTCAGAAACAGCGACGACCAGACTACACAAAGTTAGGCAGATCGATTCATCGACTCACTGACGCTAAGCCCGTGACTTTTAGCTCGGTTCATATTTTGATTGAAAATGCGTTCAATTATTTGTGATAAAAGCTACATATAGTCAATCTCGACATTTCAAAAATAAAAGGGACGGACAAGATACCCATCCCACAAAAAAGCTAATTCATTTACTAGTTATCAGTTGTCACTGAAGAAAGGGAGCGCACGAGTAGGAAAAATGACTTACGACTTACGACTTAAAATTACTCCCACAGCTTACAGCTCAGATCTCCAGATTTTTGTGTCAAGCGTAGGTTTTCACGGTAGTCTACAGGACAATCGATCACGGCTGGAACATCATCAGCTAAAGCAGCCTTGAGCATGGGAACCAAATCGGTTGCCGATTCTACCCGGTAGCCTTTTAGTCCCATACTTTCAGCTAATTTGACAAAATCTGGATTACCAAAACGGACGTAGGTTGACTCGCCGAACTGATTGTGCTGCTTCCATTCAATTAAGCCATAGCCGCCATCATTAAAAATTAGGGTGACAAATGGGTGTCCGACGCGCAAGGCTGTTTCCAACTCCTGACAATTCATCATGAAACCACCGTCACCAGTAGCGGCAATCACTTTGCGATCGGGATAAACTAGCTTAGCCGCGATCGCCCCTGGAATTGCAATTCCCATCGCCGCAAAACCATTAGAGATTAAACAAGTATTGGGGCGATCGCAATGATAATTGCGGGCAATCCACATCTTATGCGCCCCGACATCAGAAATTAAAATATCTTCTGGTCCCAAAACCTGCCGCAGGTCGTAAATTAATTTTTGCGGCTTGATCGGATAGCCAGGATCGTTAGCATAGTGTTCGTAATCAGCGCGAATATCTGCTTGCAATTCCAAAGCGTAAGGATTCGGCTTGCCACTGCGATCGGCACGTTGCAAAATTTCATTTAAGGAATCAGAAATATCTCCTATGACTTCTGCTAAAGGAATGTAGCTACTATCAATTTCAGCTGGATTCGCTCCGACATGAACGATGGGAATTTCACCTGCTGGATTCCAACGTTTAGGCGAATATTCGATCAAGTCATAACCAATAGAAATAACTAAATCTGTATTGTCAAAAGCGCAATTAATAAAATCTCGCAGTTGCAATCCTACTGCCCACAAAGCTAAAGGATGGGTGTAAGGAATTACGCCTTTACCCATAAAAGTGTTGATAACAGGAATATTCAAGCGCGTAGCAAATTCCGTTACTGCTTCGCTGGCATTTGCCCGAATTGCGCCATTGCCGACTAAGATTAAGGGATTGTGAGCTTTAGAAATTGCCTCAGCTGCCTCGTTAATACTGTGAAATGAAGCATAAGTTTTTTCTAAGCCTGTTTTACTTAAAGGCATACCTGCCGCTGGCATCGCCGCAATGTTTTCCGGTACGTCAATATGCACCGCACCAGGTTTTTCACTTTGCGATCGCTTGAATGCCCTGCGAACCAGCTCTGGTGTAATGCTAGGACGAACGATCTGGGCGCTCCACTTCGTCACGGGGGCGAACATAGCCACCAAATCTAAGTATTGGTGAGATTCGATATGCATCCGATCCGTCCCTACCTGTCCGGTAATCGCCACCAGTGGCGCACCATCTAAATTTGCATCCGCTACCCCTGTCATCAAATTAGTTGCCCCTGGACCCAAGGTAGAGAGGCATACGCCAGCTTTTCCTGTCAAGCGTCCGTAAACATCCGCCATGAACGCTGCACCCTGTTCGTGACGGGTGGTAATGAACTGAATGGAAGATTTCTTCAACGCCTCCAAAACGTGCAGGTTCTCTTCCCCTGGTAAACCAAACACGTATTCCACGCCTTCATTTTCCAAACATTGCACTAACAGTTCTGCCGTATTCATCTACCTTTCTCCTAAATTGGGTAATGGGTAATGGGTAATGGGTAATGGGTAAGTCAAAAGTCAAAATCAACTGCTCTCTTCTTCCCTGCTCCCTACTCCCTGCTCCCTGCTCCCTACTTTATCCACACAGTTTTAACATTCACGAACTCATGTATACCCTGAATGCTCAGTTCCCTGCCGTATCCAGAGTGCTTAATGCCACCAAAAGGTAGCCTGGGGTCTGATTTGACCATACCGTTAACAAACACCGATCCTGCTTCAATTTCCGCGATCGCCCGATTGCTTTCTATTTCATCTTGCGTCCAAATACTCGCTCCCAAGCCGAACGGAGTAGCATTGGCGAGTTGAATCGCTGCGTCTAGATCTGCGACTCGAAATAGGAGAGCTACCGGACCAAAAAATTCTTCTTGGGCGATCGCTGCATCCACTGGAATTTGACTCACAATAGTCGGCAGGTAGAAGTTTCCCGCTCGTTCGGCTGGCGGTTGACCTCCAATTAAAACTTTTGCCCCCACCTTGACGCACTCCTGTACTTGGTGGTCTATATCTTCTAGCATACTTGGCGTAGCTAGGGGACCAACATCTGTATCGGGTAACATTGGATCGCCGACTTTGAGCGCCGCAAATTTTGCTACCAAAAGTTTTTCAAATCGCTCGGCGATCGCCTCGGTAACGATAAATCTTTTTGCTGCAATACACGATTGACCGTTACATAACATTCTGGCAGTGACAGCAGTGCTAGCAGCTGCTTCGATGTCGGCACTCGGCATGACAATAAATGGATCGCTTCCCCCCAATTCCAACACTGTTTTCTTAATTTGTTTGCCCGCCGCTGCTGCTAAACTCGCTCCCGCTGGTTCGCTACCTGTTAAAGTGGTAGCTTTGACTCGTGGGTCGGCGATAATTGCCGCTACCTGTTGCGACCCTACTAGTAAAGTTTGGAAGACTCCTGGAGGAAATCCTGCCTCTTTAAAGATCTCTTCAATTGCTAGAGCGCATTGCGGTACGTTAGAAGCGTGTTTGAGCAGACCGACATTACCTGCCATCAAAGCTGGTGCGGCGAAGCGAAAGACTTGCCAAAAGGGAAAATTCCACGGCATCACCGCGAGGATAATTCCTAGTGGTTGATAGCGGACGAAACTTTGGCTGGCATCTGTTCCTACCGATACGTCTGCTAAAAATTCAGCTGCGCGTTCGGCATAGTAACGACAGACCAAAGCGCACTTTTCGACTTCGGCGATCGCGCTTTTTACAGTCTTACCCATTTCCAGGGTCATCAATTTGCCAAATTTTTCTTTGTCGCGTTCCAAAATCTCGGCTGCGGCATTCATCCACTGAGATTTTTGCTGCATCGGCACTCGTCGATATTGCCCGAAAGCCTGTTGTGCCAACTCTAATTTCGTGGCTATTTCTGCCTCGCTTAGCGCTGTAAAAGTTTCAATTGTTTCCCCAGTTACCGGATTAATCGTTGCGATCGCCATAACTCAAACCTCCAATATTCGGTTATCAGTGAATTCCGACTTCCGACTTCTGACTTCTCCCTTGTCCCCTCTACATTCCTATTTTTGCTAGAAAATTACCTCTTTACCGCCGCAAGCGCTCAAATAAATGTATAAATAACTACAACTCTTTGAAAGTGAAATAATATGGATAGGTTATTGGTAGCTGCAAACCTTGCCATATCTTAAATAATTGTCTACTCTAAAAAAAAGCTTAAATTTGAGTCATATTGTGTGGAGGTTTGTACTAATTTAGCTTAGCTACTGTACTCTACAAATGTTCGCCAATGTTCGTGGATGTAACAATTGCTACAAAATTATTCAACTAAGTTCATGAGAAATTTATCTTTCAGGTTGAATTAAGCTAGAATTGCATCAGTCATCATAACTTCAGTTGATTTAATTCTGTCCTTTTTGCTTAAAACCTTTTTGCTTAAAAGAGTTAAGCCTTAAATTCAAAATAACATCTAGCAAAAATGTAGTTGAGAGCCAGTCCATTGCAAGCGCCGGATCGCCGCTTGGGGAGTGCCTTTTATCCTCTAGAGATAAATTTTGTTTGTAACTTGGCAACTTTCCACACTGGAGGATGGTTTTGGAACTCCTAGCTCAGAATAATTACCTGTCAAAAATGCATCAACCCCTGATTTTGGCTGTAGATGATGATGAAGATAATTTAGAGCTGCTGACTGAAGTTCTTCACCCTCTAAATTGTCATATCATCACCGCAAAAGATGGGCGCTCCACTATTAGCATTGCCCAACAGCAACGCCCCGACCTCATCTTGCTGGACATATTATTACCGGACATCTGCGGTACGGAAATTGCCCGGATGCTCAAGCAAAACCCGCAGACGCAAAACATCACCGTCATTGCAGTAACAGCATTAGCACGAGCCGAAGATCGAGAAAGTTTACTCGCAGCAGGCTGTAGTGCTTATATTAGTAAGCCTTATATGCTAGACGATTTAGAAGCTGTTATCTGTCGCTATCTGGGTTTGAATCCGACTTTAGCCGTTGTTTGACTCGCCTTGTAGTGTCTAAACCTAAAATGTTAGGAGCGCTATCCAAAAGAGCAACAATGCTAGTACGACCAGTTTCAAATGTACTGTTGCAAATTACGTCCACTACAGGTACGCCAATTGTCTGTTCAATTAAAGATTGCAGGTGCGGTTCTAAGAATTTGAGCAAGTTAGTTCTAACTTGTAAAGCAAGATCTGTCTGTTGATTTTCTCCTAAAAACTGTTCTAATCGGGTGATAGAGTCTTCTGCCAAGATTGTGACTGTTCGATCGACAATATGACAAGAAACTTGGGGCAGCTTGTGTCCGAGATGAGTACGGTAAAGTTCTATAACTTGCTGTACTAACTCTTGTTGTAGCTGCTCTAACGTGGGAGATAATGATTCTTCCATATCGTGCCAGCAGCAAAAACGAATAAGTAAATTTTCCTAAAATTTATCAGTATAAGCGATCGCATTAATCAGCCTTGAGATGTAGATCTTTTACAAGGGAGCAGGGAGCAGGGGAGAAGAGAGCTGAGGGGGCTGAGTGGTCTGAGGAAGCGGAGGGAGCAAAAATACCACTTACTACACCCCACACCCTATTTACTAATAGCCACTAGCCACTTAACTGTCAACTGTTAACTGTTAAAAGATAGCCAGAACGCGAAATTTAAGGCTGTATATGGCTACACTTTAACCTTAGTTAGCTATGATACGCGATCGCCGTCCAAATCTTGCTATTTCTTGCCAAAATCGAGAAATTTAATGATATATTTTCATTTATGACAATTTGTAGCTTTCATCAAGCAGAAGATTGTCAATTCTCGTAATTTTTGGTACACGTAGCAAAAATTACAAATTGCAGTAAAATTCAATGTTGTTGCCTGCTGTTGCTAGCTTGCTACTTACATTCGTACTGAGTACGAAGACAAGCAACCTACAGCCGCTAGTACGAGCCAATTCATCACCAGCGCCGATTATAGTCGCCGCTTGGGGAAATGCCTCGTCGTAGAAGCAACCATCTTTGTTGTCATATCGTGCAACAAAAATTTTCTTACTTCTACGACTCACCCCAAACGTATTATGGACATGCAAACTCGTTTTAGTTTCTCTCTAGAGGCAGATTCTTCTCAGCCGCTTGTTTTAGCTGTGGATGATAACGATGATAACTTGCAGTTACTTGCCCAAATTTTAGCGATCGCCGATTGCGATTATATGACTGCGGTTGATGGAACAAGTGCAATTCTCAAGGCAAAAAGCTATCGTCCTAGCTTAATTTTGTTAGACATGATGCTGCCGGATATTAGCGGTATAGATGTGACGCGAACTCTCAAACAAGACCCGCAAACTCAGGCAATTCCAATTATTGCAGTAACGGCAATGGCAAGAACTGAAGATAAAGAAAGTTTCATTGCAGCAGGCTGTGTAGAATGCGCGATCAAACCTTATGATATCGTCCAATTAGAAGCAGTAATTCGGAAGTATGCCTTTGGCGAAATTGGGAAGAGTCGATAGTTGATAGTTGATAGTTAATGGTTGACGATCGCAACCAAGAACGCTCGACGATCGATCTATCAACTACTAAACTAAGAATTGCGTACAGACGGCGGGCTAGCTAAGATAGCAACTGTTGCAGTCCGACCCGTCTCTATTTTAGTATTACTCAGAATATCTAATACTTCTACACCTACAACTTCCTCAATTAAGTCTTTTAGTTGGGGTTGAAGTGCTTGATCTAATTCTTCTCTAACTTTTTCGCCTAATTCCTCTTTACCGCTTTCTACTAGCAGTTGTTCCGGCTGAGTTACTACATCTTCCAGAATAATCGCAATTTTTTCATCAAACATTTGACAAAAAACTTGGCTTGGTCGATGCTCTAACTGAGCGCGATACAGCGCTTGAATGCGTTGCGATAGAGTGCGTTCTAATTGTCCCCGGGTCGGAAAAGATGAGTCCATGTTAAGAATCTAGCTGAATCAAACTTAGCGCCAAACATCTGCTAATAGATAGATGATAAAGATAAAAGGCACAGAATAGAAGTCGTAAGTCGTAAGTCGTAAGTAGAGTGTGGGTAATTGGTAGTTGATAGTTGACAGTTCTTGCCCCTCAGCCCCTCAGCCTCCTCAGCTCCCTCAGCTCCCTCAGCTCTATACTACTGGGGATAGATCAGAATCTTATAGGTATCAGGTGTAGGGTTGACAGCTCGTTCTACGGCTGCTGATAGTTGTTGTAGGGGATAGCGATCGCTGATTAAGGCATCAACGTCAATGCAGCGATTGAAAACAAGATCGACAGCAAGGCTTTGCAGGCGATAAGAAGAACTATAACTGCCAATTAAATCGATTTCGCGGCGATAGATAATATTAGGATTGAGGGAAATTTCAACCTCATCGGGAAATTCGGCAAAAAACAGCATCTTTCCACCCTTGCGAGTGCAATCGAGGGCTTGAGCAAACGCCTTTTCACTAGGGACGGCAAGTAGAGTTGTATCGACTCCCAAGCCGTCTGTTAAAGCTTGAATTTTAGTGCTTAAGTCGCGATCGCGCGCATCAAAAGCAGCATCGGCTCCTAATTGTAAAGCTTTTTCGATCCGCGATGGTAACAAATCGGTAGCGATCGCCCTGGCACCGAAGTATTTAACTAACATCACGAACATCAGTCCAATGGGACCCGCACCAGTCACTAATACCGTTTGTCCCGGGGCAATTTGTGCCTTTTTGACTGCTTTGAGACAGCAATTCGTTGGCTCGACAAAACTCGCTTGCTCAAAGCTAACGCGATCGGGAATCGGAATCAAGCCACCATTGCGGACAATGTGACCGGGTACTCTCACATATTCAGCAAATCCACCCCCACTAGGCACAAAACCAGCCGTTGTAGAAATATTTTTATAAATCTCACACATGGAGAAATTGTCATTCAGGCAATAGCGACAGCGCATACAGGGAATGTGGTGCATTACCACGACTCGCTGTCCTACTTGCCAATCGCTAACTTGGTTTCCGATTGCGGCGACAACTCCAGCCGTTTCATGCCCAAAAATGCGCGGTGGTTCGTAGAGGGGATAGCGAATTTTTTTGATATCTGACTGACATAAGCCAACAACCCGCACTTGCACCAAGACTTCATCCGCTTCAATAGCTGGTACGGGTAATTCCTCATAACTCAATCGATCCACACCGCGAAATACCTGGGCTTTCATAGCTTTTAGTCAATAATCCAGCACTTTAGAATGTAGCAGTTATCAGTTATCAGTGAAGAAGGGGTGTAGGGTGTGGGGTGTGGGGTGTGTGGGAAGTGTGGGAGGACACTCAAAGAATTTTTTTCTCCCCGCTCTCCTTTGTCTCCCTTGTCCCCCTTGTCTCCCTTGTCTCCCTTGTCTCCCAGCGACTCCCGACTCCCGGTTTCTTTTGCAAGCTAGAATCATTTTGGAACCGTGATGAGATTTGGTTATGTTACGGCGATCGACAGAGAGATTCATCGCCAGAACCGCCAGCTATCGCTATGATTAACTAACACTAAAAACGCCCAATCATTGCCACTGCTTTTGCAACTGCCACAATGCTAGGTGAAATTATCAAAGGGCAATACCAGATCGTCCAAATCCTTAGTAGTAGCGATTATTGTCAGACCTATCTGGCACAAGATCTCGTTACCCCCTCACCGCAAGCATGTATTGTTAAACATCTCTTGCCTGGACCATCCGGTCGCACTAGCTCGCTGTCTTCTCTACGGCGTGTATTTACTCGTGAAGTCGCAGCACTAGAAAAATTGAGTACTTATTCCCAAGTACCGCAACTGTTAAACTATTTCGAGTTAGATCAACAATTTTATCTGGTATTAGAATACATTCACGGACAACCACTGAATCGAGTTTTGGCTCCAGGAGTACGCTGGAGTGAAACCCAAGTCATCGATTTTTTACAGGAAGTCCTTACTATTCTAGAAGTGATTCACGCCCACGGGCTAATTCACCGCGATATTAAACCCAGTAACTTAATTCAGCGTGACAGCGACAGCAAGTTGGTACTGATCGATTTTGGGTCGGTCAAGCAGGCATGGACGCAAGTTGTCACTGCCGCAGGACAAACCAATGCCAACTTTGCTATGGGAATTCCAGCAACAATGGCGATCGGCACACCGGGCTATATGCCCAGCGAACAAAGCCGAGGTCGTCCTCGCCCGAATAGCGACATTTATGCCTTGGGGATGATTGCCATCCAAGCGTTGACTGGAATGCAACCAACAATGCTCCTAGAAGATGCCGACAGTGGGGAAGTCATTTGGCAACATCTCACAAATGTCACTCTAGCTTTGGGATCGATTTTGAATCAAATGGTACGCTACCATTTCACCGAGCGCTACCAATCAGCAACTGAAGTCCTAGCGGATCTCCAACCACTCCTACCAACAGCAGCACTGTCACAACCAACACCTATCTCAAGAAGTTCTGCCCCAAATTCTGCCTCAACTGCTCCAAATTCTGGTAGTCACCATGCATCGGCGGTGAATGGATCGGGAACGAAGTCGAGAAGAACATCAACTGGAGGGCAGCAACAGATAGCGCTATGGTTGGGGATGGCAATTGGCATTACTTCGGCGCTAGGATTAATTCTAGGCTTGTATTACGCTCTTCGACCAGGATCGAAGGCTGTGCCACCGATCGCGCCACCTAAAGCACAATTTGCCGCGATCGCCTCGAATCGGCTTTCCGATCGCTATACGTTGACTCAAACTTTAACCGGACACACAGATTCAGTATGGGCGATCGCTGTCAGCGAAGATGGACGTACGTTAGTTAGTGGTAGTGCAGATAAAACGATTAAGGTATGGGATCTACAAACTAGAGAATTACAGCGCACGCTTACCGGGCATACAGATACAGTACGGGCGATCGCTCTGAGTCAAGATGGACAAATTTTGGTGAGCGGTGGCGGCGAAAAAACGGTACGGCTGTGGAATATCACAACAGGCAGACCCTTGGGAAGGCTACTCGGACATGGGGGACCTGTATGGACTGTTGCCATCAGTCAAGACGGACAGACGCTTTTTAGTGCGGGAGAAGATGGAACTGTCAAGCTGTGGAACGCCCAGAACGGACAACTGCATCGCACGCTTCCAGCACACGATCGCCGGGTGTTTTCCTTGGCTGTAAGTCCTAACGGGCAAACTTTTGCTACTGGCAGCATCGATCGCACGATTAAGTTATGGGATTTAGCTACAGGAAGACTACTACGCACGCTGACCGGGCATACTGATGCAGTCAGGGCAATTACCTTTAGCCCCGACGGACAACATCTGGCTAGCACGAGTTGGGATAAAACCGTGAAGATTTGGAACTGGCGAACTGGAGAGCAACTACAAACGCTGGCAGAACACGAGCATAGAACTGTTGCGATTGCTTACGGTAATGATGGTAACACCCTAATGAGTGCAAGCCTCGATCGCACGATCAAAATTTGGCAGCCGCAATCGGGGCAACTCCTACACGATCTACTAGCTCACACCGACTGGGTATTGGCGATCGTGCCTAGCCCCAGAGGTCAAACTTTGGTCAGCAGCAGCAAAGATCGGACAATCAAAATTTGGGAATAGCAAGTTGTCATTGGTCATTGGCAAATTATAAGTTCTTCCCTACTCCCTACTCCCTGCTCCCTACTCCTTAATGACTGAATGAATTCTCAATTTCATACCGATGTCCTAGTCGTTGGCGGTGGTACTGGTGGTACGGCTGCGGCAATTCAAGCAGCGCGATCTGGTGCAAAAACAATGCTGGTCAGTGAATTTCCTTGGTTAGGAGGTATGCTGACATCAGCTGGAGTATCGGTTCCTGATGGTAACGAATTGGTAGCATGGCAAACAGGCTTGTGGGGAGCATTTTTGCGGGAATTGCAGCAATGCCAGCCGGAAGGATTAGACCATAGCTGGGTGAGCTTTTTTAGCTTCGACCCGCGTATAGGAGCGCAGATTTTTGCTCGATGGGTACAAGAATTGCCTAACTTGAATTGGCTGGTGGGACAAGTACCGCAAGCCGTTTTACGCCAAGGCGATCGCATTTTTGGGGTAGAATTTGCAGAGTTTACGGTTACTGCCGAAATTACCATTGATGCTACGGAGTTAGGGGATTTAGTGGCTTTAGCCGAGATTCCGTACCGTTGGGGATGGGAATGGCGATCGCAATGGGGAGAACCCAGCGCCCCAATTGCTCCAAACGAGCTAACGACAAAATACCCAGTTCAAGCGCCCACTTGGGTAGGACTCATGCAAGATTTTGGGGATGCGATCGCTCCAGTTATTCTCCCACCACCGTCATACAGTCCAGAAATATTTGCTGAAGCTTGGGAAAGCTACGGAGCCGAACAATTTCTTGACTACGGGCGTTTACCAGGCGATTTATTCATGCTCAATTGGCCCATCTGCGGCAACGACTACGGCGAAGGTTTAGACCGACTAGTTACCTCCACCACGGCTAGATCTGAGTTTCTGCAAGAAAGTTTGTGGCATACGCAGGGCTTCTTACACTATATTCAAACCCAACTTGGAAGGCGATATGGTTTGGCTGAAGGTGTATTTCCTTTCTATGCCAATCGTGTAGGGGCGCACAGCCGTGCGCCCCTACACCACAGTGGTGCATACGCTCTCCACCCTTACTACCGTGAGAGTCGGCGCGTTGTTGGCATGGCTACGGTGCGAGAACAGGATATTTTGCCCTTAGCTGAAGGTCGAGTCGCTGCTTTACCAGTCGATAGTACAGGTATCAACGCGATCGCAATTGGTAACTATGCCAACGACCACCACTACCCAGGTTTCGATTTTCCCCTACGATCGAAATCCATTCGCTGGGGAGGGCGCTGGACGGGAACGCCTTTTACCATACCCTATCATTGTCTAATTCCGGCAGCGATCGACGGCTTCTTAGCGTGTGAAAAGAATATTTCTGTCTCTCACATTGCCAATGGTGCGACGCGCTTGCAGCCAGTGGTGATGAATCTCGGACAGGCTGCTGGAATGGCAGCAGCCATGTGTATTTCTAGGGGTTGTCAGCCGCGCGAATTACCCGTAAGAGACTTACAAGAAGCTCTATTACAAGAGCCGCGCTGTCCGGCGGCGATCGTGCCTTTATTCAATTCATCACCCGCATCTCCTGACTGGTTAGAATGGCAACGCTACTACCTCGATCGCCCAGAGGAGTATCCGGCTAGCGGGAATCATTGGGGTAAGAAAGGACAGGGAGACAAGGGAGACAAGGGAGACAAGGGGGACAAGGGAGCAACTACCAATGACCTATTACCCATTACCCATTACTCAGGTATTTTCCATCGTCGGGACGTGCAAGACTATACATTGACTATATCCATGCCTGAAGAATTGCAGGGACAAGATTGGACGCTGGTAACTTTGCGATCGCCCATTGACGAAAAACTAGAAATCTACCCAGATAACCAACCGATCTCGGTTTACGGGCGGTTAAACCATGCAGGTAGATGGTTGTTGGTAGAAAAAATTGAGCCGACAGTCAACCATTAAACATTAACTAACAATTGCCAAATTAAAGCGAGCAATATAGCTGCGATCGCCCCAATTAGCGTATTCAAAAAATTGACAACATCATGAGTTAGCCAACTAACTTTACCTTCTACCGTTGCGCCAATTAAGCTTTCAATATTAGTGGCAATAAAGGCAGCGATGACACACCAGAGTATGCCTAGTAAATCGATTAAACCGAGTCCCCAAGCTAGCATGGCGATCGCTACCGAACCCGCTACACCAGCCAACGTCCCCTCTAAGCTGACAGCCCCTTCCGTTCCTCTTGCCACGGGTTGTAGAGTCGTAATTAAAAATGTCCTCTGACCGTAAGCTTTTCCAACTTCGCTAGCACAGGTATCGGAAAGTTTGGTGCTGAAACTCGCGACAAAACCTAATAATAGTAGAGATACAATCGGACTTGAATGAGCCACAAAGGTAGTCGCATTAGCAAAACTTAACGAAGTTATCGCGATTCCTACTGCACACAGCGCCCCTGTCAGAGCTGAACTCCAGACATTTTCTGGTCCCCTCGCACCAGAACGTTTTTCTGCAATTCCTTCTGCTTCCTTTTGTGCCATACCGATGTATGTCACAGCAGAACCAACGAGAAAATAGAACACGACAACTAATTCACCCTGCCAACCTACACTCAAGTACAAGAGAACACCCAAGAACAAAGCGTGCAATAGCCCAGCCGGAGTTAGCAATTTTTTGGGAGCAATCCAGGCTACACCCAGCAAAACTGTATGCACCCCGACAGCAACTAGTACGGAATTGAGGAACGATGAATTTGAAAACATCAAGGATAAATTAGTAGTCATCTGAATTTTGCCAGAATATTGAAAAACTTATGAATCAAACTATTTTTCACCTTGCCTTTCCCATTACCGACATTGCCCAGACAAAAGCCTTCTACATCGATGGTTTGGGCTGCATTCCCGGTCGTGAAACTCACCATGCTTTGATTTTAAATCTTTACGGGCATCAGCTAGTAGCTCATATGACTAAAGAGCCTCTGGCTCCACAGCGTGGTGTCTATCCCAGACACTTTGGTTTAATTTTTTCCTCTAAATTGGAATGGGAAAATTTATTAGAGCGATCGCAACACCAGCACCTCAAATTTAGAGAAACACCCAAACAGCGCTTTGTTGATTCTCCTCTAGAACACTATACGTTCTTCCTAGAAGATCCGTTTTATAACCTAATGGAATTTAAATACTACCGGAATTTGGAAGCGGTTTTTGGTAGTTACAACAGCGCTCGTATCGGAGATTTAGTTTAGAAATTTAACTCGTTCAAGAAATAAGTTATTTCAATTTAGACTTAACTAAATCTTGCAGCACCAATTGCTATTTCACACAACTTCAAAATTTTGACTAAAGTTTGACTTTTGACTTTTAAATTTTGACTTTAGAAATCTTTGGTGATTCTAATCGCACGTTTCTCCCACTATTATCAGTACGATAAATCCATTTTTGGCTACCGTCCGACACCACAACCCGCCAACCTTCAACGATCGCCTGCGAGCAAATTTCTTCCGGTTGAGGTAGTCCCAAGCAACCATCAGACCAACTTTCACGACTGTATTTAGTCACTTTTAGTTTATCTAGAGAAATATTTTGCTGCTGAGACAAATCGGCAATGACAGCTTTAACGACTTTAGGAGGCACGCGATCGCTTTGACTGTTCGCGTCTACATTTTCAGCAATCTGACTCGGTGCAGCTACAGCACTAGAAATAAAATTAACGCTAAAACACAAAAATAAACTACAAGTCAAAATCAGAGTTAAAAAACTCCTTGTTGGTAGACAAGTTGCTAGATGAAATTTCAAAAAATCAATGGTTCTATAGTCCGCGCAGGTGGACGAAAGTTTGTGTGGTTCCGCGAATTTTATTCGCCTTTTGCAAAGGACAAAGATGTTAATTTTCATAAAGTTCCAGCGGTAAATTATCTGGGTCTTGAAAAAAAGTAAAACGTTTACCTGTAATTTCGTCTATTCTAATATCTTCTACTTGCACTCCTTGAGAATTTAGCTCGGTGACAGCGCGATCGAGATCGTCAACAGCAAAAGCTAAATGCCTCAATCCACAAGCTTCCGGTTTACTCGGTCTTGACGGCGGTGTAGGAAAAGAAAACAATTCAATTTGAACCGTATCGCTAACTCTTAAATCTAATTTATAAGAATTTCTCGCTGCCCTAAATGTTTCTTCAATAATCGAAAATCCTAAAATTTCTGTATAGAATTTCTTCGATCGCTCGTAGTCAGAACAAATAATCGCAACGTGATGGACACCTGTAACTTGCATAGATTGGCAAGGAGATAACTGTAAAGGCGCACAACCATGCGCCCATATACTAAGTTACCAAATAACAACTATTAACCTTATTCTTAACCCGCGCAGGCGGGTTTTGTACGCGGCTAATGTTGGGCAACCCGTTGCCCAACCGCCCGCTTCTGTGTAGTCGCGACTTACAGTCGCCCCTGTACAAGATTTGATCGCGGTTTTCAATTGGATGCAATACACGTCTGGTAGGGGCGCACAGCTGTGCGTCCCTACAAATGTCATCCACACAATCGAGAATTGCTATGAGATCAACCAATAATCAACCTCTGAAACTGTCGATCGCGCCGCAACTCATTCCATCCCGCATCAGCTTTGGCTTTTTCCCTATACTCGCTGGGATTGAGATAGATCGCTTGTTGCAAATTTGCCAAAGCCAAATCCGTATCCCCTGCGGCTGCAAAACAGCAAGCACGATTGTAGAAAGCATCGCCGAAGTCTGGCTTGTATTTAGAACCTGGATTATGGCTGGCGATCGCCTTTTCGTAGCGCAAGCGGACGGACTGTAGCCGATCCAAGCAGTCACACCATAAATTATCCAGAGAATACCAGAAGTCTTGCGGCTCGGCAATCTCTACCTCATTTTCTCCTTTTTGTTGCCAACCCCGATTGTATCGGTGCATATACTGCATTGCTCGGTCGTAGCTAAAAATTGCTTCTCTATACAATCCCAATTCTTGCAACGCCAGACCTCGATGATACCAGACCTGATAGCGTAAATTGCGATGATATGTTTTTGTATATTTGAGCGATTCGTCGTAATTGGCGATCGCTTGTTTATAACGCCCTAAGTGATATAGTGCCAAACCTCGATGATACCAGACTCGATAGGGAAATCCTTTGTAGTAATCTCTAGCACAATCTAAAGCTTTATCGTAACTCGCGATCGCCTCTCGATAGCGTTTTAACTCAAATAATAATAAACCTCGGTTAAACCAAGTAAAACCGTATCCCGGCAAACGTCCGAGAAATCGATCGCAAGCCGCGATCGCTTCTTGATAACGTTTTAATTTACATAGATAAAAGCTGCGTTCTCGTAAAGGAAGATATCGCCATTCTTTTAGTACAGCCGCTATATAGAAATAGATCGATGGAAATGCAACGAGGGATAGCAGAAAATTTTTCGTCACAATGCCAAATACGAATGTTGCTACAAGTATCCCCAGGAGTAAGGCTAGCAGAACTATAACTTGCATAAACCGATAGAATCAGCAAAATTCCTTTAAGAGTTCTGATAGATAGCTTTCCCCATACTGTAGAATTTGCCGTCAGTAGGTTCACTTAATCAAGATGCGCCGGAAATTTTTTGCTCCCCTAGCGATCGCCCTGTTCAGCCTAGCGGCTATCCTATGCTTATCTCCCATAACTCTCATAGCCTCGCCAACTCTTCCTAAACCCAATTCAAACTCTGCCGAAATTAGGGGAGTATGGCTGACGAATATTGATAGTGATGTGTTATTTAAACGCGATCGCCTCAGTCAAGCAATCCAAACCTTACATCGATTAAATTTTAATACTATCTATCCGACGATTTGGAACTGGGGATACACGTTGTATCCTAGCTCAGTTGCTGCAAACACCATCGGGCGATCGCTCGATCCCACGCCTGGATTACAAGGACGAGATATTTTACAAGAAATTATCCAGCAAGGACATCAACAAAATGCTTTACAGGGCGATCGACAACGCATGGGAGTCATTCCCTGGTTTGAATTTGGGTTTATGGCTCCTGCTGATTCCCAGTTGGCAAAACGCCACCCTCAGTGGTTAACTCGTAGGCAAAATAATCAGGAAATTTGGCTAGAAGGTAAACACAAACGAGTCTGGCTTAATCCTTTTCATCCTGAAGTACAGCAGTTTATTCAAAGTTTAATTTTAGAAGTTGTGACGAAATACGATATAGACGGAATTCAATTTGACGATCATTTCGGTTTACCTTCAGAATTTGGCTACGATCCATTTACCGTGAATTTATATCAGCAAGAACATCAGGGAAAAAAGCCACCTATCGATCCTCAGGATTCCGAATGGCTGCGCTGGCGTGCTGATAAAATTACGGCTTTTTTGAAACAGGTATTTCAAGTAGTCAAGCAACAGAAACCGAATTGCATAATTTCAATTGCTCCCAATCCTCAAAGAGTTTCCTACGACCTTTTTCTTGCAGATTGGGCAGATTGGGACAGACAAGGATTAGTTGAAGAATTGGTTTTGCAAGTCTATCGCAACGATCTCAAAGTATTTCTGAGCGAATTACAATATCCAGAAGTTGAAGCAGCACGAAAACATATTCCTGTCGGGATTGGAATTTTATCAGGTTTAAAAGGTAAATACGTTCCGTGGGGGCAAATTCAAAATCAAGTTCAAGTGACTCGCAGACATAACTTTGCAGGCATTTCTTTCTTTTTCTATGAAACTTTATGGAATTTAGCCAAAGAATCTCCGGAAAAACGTCAATTAGGTTTTCAAAAACTATTTTCTCTTCCTACAAATAGACCAAATACTTTAGTAGGATGGCAAACAGAAAATTCCTCTAGAAACGCTTCGTAAAGTATTTTCTATTGTTGTTTATATCGCTCAGTAGTTTCACCAATGCCAAATTAGCGAAATATTTGCTATCAGGTAGGGTGCGTTAATAACGCACCCTACCCATATTGAGATTTTTTCAATAATCAAACCAGATTCCTGTAGAAGGTTTGCAGAGCAACTGAAAATGGGCAAACTGAAATAGTCATGAAACATGCAAAATATAAAAAGCTATGATAAAAAAACGCAATTTGATGCTATTTGACCTCTCTATTTTAGGTCATCATGCAGCATACATTAAACACCTCATACAATATTGGGGCGATCGCCAGTTAGCGGATAGACTCGACGTAGTTGTATCGCCAATGTTTTTTGAAAAACACGCTGATGTTGTCGGTCTCGTTAACGAATATAATCAAAATACTATTCAAATAGTAGCGATCTCCGCCGCAGAAGACGCTGCGCTCAAATCTCGAAATTCCAAGTTAAAGCGTGCTTGGCGCAACTTTCAAGAATGGCAAATACTTTGTCGATATGCTAAATCTTTAAACGCTAGCGAATGTCTGATTATGTATTTAGATACTTGTCAAATTCCACTAGCTCTAGGATTCAAGTCACCTTGCAAATTATCTGGAATATATTTCAAGCCAACTTTTCACTATAGTGACTTTAGTAGCTACGTACCTTCTAGAAAAAGTTTTCTGCAACAATATCGGGAGAAAACTGTCATAGCACGGATGCTAAAACATCCCCAATTGAAGACTCTCTTCTGTCTCGATCCCTTCGTCATCAAACATTTGGAGCCATTGAATTCTCATGTAGCAGCCGTACATTTACCAGATCCAGTTCAAGTCGATCGCCATGTTTCTGAAATCATACAGCCAGATCTTCTCAAAACAAAATTAGGTATTGATGCTAATCGGCAAATATTTCTTCTGTTTGGTTCGTTTGAAGCCGAACGTAAAGGAGTATATCAAACGCTGGAAGCGATATCGCAGTTGCCATCAAATCTTAGCGCACAGATCTGTCTTTTAATTGTCGGCAATGCATATCCGCCAGAGCAAGCAGCCATCCAGTCACAAATTGAGCGAGTTCAGCAGTCACACCCCGTACAAATTCTGACACGGTTTGAATATATTTCTGAAGATACCGTACAAGCATATTTTCAACTTGCTGATGTCGTATTAGCCCCATATCAATGTCATATTGGTATGAGTGGCATTTTACTATTAGCTGCCGCAGTCCAAAAACCAGTTCTCAGTTCCAACTACGGTTTAATGGGAGAGATGGTTAAACGCTATCAGCTAGGGTTAGGTGTAGATTCGACGATACCAAGTGAAATTGCTCAAGGATTAACTCGATTTTTGACTGACGCTACAAGTTTAGGCGATCGCACTAGCATGAAACAGTTTGCCGAGCAAAATACTGCCGAGGAATATGCCAAGGTAATTTTTCAGCACGTGTAAGATTTCATAATTGTAGGGTGCGTTATTTAACGCACTCTATTAGTTAAGTTTCCTTGCTACCAGAACTAATAGACTGATGAGTTGTAGCAGGCTCTGATTTTGGCTTACTTACACCCATGCCTAAACTGCGAAAATAAATCCCACCTACAGTCACTAAAAACGCTACATAAGATATTGCCTGGACTAAAAATAGGTCATCTCGATAGCCAAATAAAGCTTTTAAAATTACGCCAGGGAATTGCTCGTCTGGTAAAATTTTCGAGGTATTCCATACTCTTGGTCCCAAAATACACGAGGGATTGCGGGTGAAGCGTTCGTAATAAAAACACAGACTTTCTGACTGTCGATTCAATTTGGCAAGAGTAGCAATAGCAGTATCAAAATGTGCCAGTGCAGAAACAACTAACCCCGCCACGATTAGCAATAATAGAACGCCCATAATTTGAAAAAATAGGCGAATGTTGATTTTTACGCCCCACTTAAATAACAAAACTCCGATCGCGATCGCACTCACTAAACCACCAATTGCCCCAATCGCCGGAAAAAAACCTTGTTGAAAATTGGCAGCAATAAATAAGACGGTTTCAAACCCTTCTCGCAGTACGGCAATGAAAATTAAGCTAAAAACGCCCCAACCCGCACCATTGTCTTGTTTGAGCGCCGCCGTCACCGTCCCTTCTACTTCCGCTTTCAAAAACCGCGCCTGACGAGTCATCCAAATCAGCATCCAGCTGAGCATAGCGATCGCGATAGCACTGAAGACTCCTTCCATCAGTGGCTCTACCACTGAAGTATATTCAGGATTTATTGTACCTAGAGCTTGAATGATGGCACTGAATAACAAACCCACCAACGCACTTGCGGCGATTCCAACTCCAACACCAGCATAAACCCAGGAGTTGAGTTTGCTCTGCTTGGCTTTCTTGAGCAAAGCCAAAACTATCCCCACGACGAGGGCTGCTTCTACTCCCTCCCGCAGGGTAATGACAAAAGTAGGTAGAGCGGCACTAAAATTCATTGGATTTTCTAAGTAATTTTATCCAGATAATTTCACAAAATCACTGATTGTTAATAGTCAATAGTTAATTGTTCGCAGCTACAAACTATCAACGATTGACCATCAACACTACACAGTACTACCGCTGTAGTCGCGTAGCATCTTTTTAATTTCGATGTTGTGCAGTTCTTCCGTTCCAATCATGGTACGGGCAAATTCCTCTAGATAAACGCTGGCATCTTCTACAGTATCGAGCAGTTTTTTATATAAATCTAGCGCTTTCCGTTCGTGAGAAAGACTTTCTTCCAAAATATTCCGTACCGTATGCTGGTAGGTTTCCTCCATCGGAGCAATTCTCAAGCTGGGATGTCCCTCTAAACCAGTTAAAATTTCTCCTACTTGCTGGGCGTGAGTTAGGGATTCGGTAGCTTGCAGTTTGAAAAACTCGACAATTGGAATCCGGTTGGGACCAGTCACCATCAAAGAGTAATGGGTATAGCGTACCACCCCCGCCAGTTCAAACTCCATGATGGAGTTTAGCAGTTCGATTGTTTGTTTTTGGTCGAGTTCGCGCATTGTTATTTGTCATTTGTTATTGGTCATTGGTCATTGGTCAGTAGGTTGTAGCATTTCGTTATTACCTACTGACGACAGACGATCTATAACTGTAACAAATCTGGGTTTAGGCGGAGGGATTAGATTTACTAATAACTTGCTGCGAGTTTTGCTCGATCGCTTTGACTAACTGAGATACTTCCTCGGGAGTATTGACAGGTTTGGCTGGTGGAACGGGAGAGGGCCAGGCTTTGGCAAGGTCTTTTAGACTAGTCTCTATTGTCTTGTGTGCTTCGGGGTTTTCCTTTGCCATTTGGTCGGCTATCTTTTGATAAAGGTTGTTGGCATAGATCACAAAACCACGAGAGTCTTGGTACTCAATCGCAGCTGAAATTTTACCATTGGCGATCGCCGCTCCATATTCGGAGTTAGCAGCATCGAGTAATTCGTTGATGACTTGAAGGTTAAATGCGGCAGAGGAACGCTCGTTTTCTGGTAATGCCGCGATCGCTCCGTCTACTGCTTGCATAGAAGCTGAAAAGTCGGCTTGCACTTTATCGGACTTGGGCTGAGCTTTAATCAAATCTTGCAAGCCAATCAAAGTTGTCTTAAATTCTTTAACATTGCGTTCGTTGAGCTGCTCTTCTACATCCACGTAGATTTCTTCTACTGGGTGTCCGATGTGGGGTTCTGCTTGCTTCGGTAGCTGTTTGTCGAGTAATTCTTTTGCTACGATTAAGTGTCCTTTCATCAAGCCGAGTTTGGACATGTAGTCTACATCTTTAGCTTCCCCAGTCAGCACCACATCTTCTACTGTCACCATGTCCTTAATTTTGTCGAATTGCTCTTGGGTAACGACGTTTTTGGAGACGAGTTCTTCGGGATTAGCGTAGGGGCGACTGGCTTGAATTTTATTAGACAAGGCAGGTACGCCCAACATGGCTTCAAATTTATCTAATTCTGAAAGGATGGCAGTATTGATGTTAATTTGCTCTTTCCCGCCGTGTTGTTGATGGTTGGGTGCAGAGGCGCTTGTATTCGTTGCAGGGGCTGGAGAGGGGTTATTACTGGTATCTGGTGTTTGTTGAGTGCAGCTAACAACGATCGCCAACATTGCGGCGCTGATACTGAGTAACAAGAACCGCGCGATCGCTCTAAGTCTGCGATCGAAGCTTAGGAACCAGGAATTTTTGTTTTGTGCCACTCTCTGCCCGTTTGGTAATTTCCGCAGCATTTTCAGCCTTCCTTAATTGAAAAGTGAGTTTTGGTGAAAATTATTGTCAACTGATTTGACAAAATCTAGTATTTATGCCTGACTAATCACGTCAAAATAGCCCATGCATCCTGCTTCGGCGATCGCGTCTTGATGGGGGTGAAACATATACTTGCCCGTATAGGGGTAAGCAAATTCTAAAATGTGACGTTCGGCTGTCCCCATCGTGATGACATCTGATTCGTGGCTGGGGTTGAGAGTCATGCCCGTGGGATAAACCTTGAAGAAGTTAGCGTGAATGTGAAATGTCACCGCCGGATCTAATTCGATCATGTTCAGCAAATAAAGCCGAATGAGCTGATTTTGGTAAACAGGTATTGGGTGCATGTGGTAGTAATCCGGCAAACCATTAAAGGCATACAGCTCGTTGTGCTTATCTTCATCTACATCAAAGCCACCCATGACTAAAACCATTTCATCTGCTGGCGGTCGTCCTTGAGGCGGATCGATGATAAACATACCGTACAATCCCTTGCCAATGTGACGGGTTACAGGCTCAGCGTGACAGTGGTAGAGGTGAATGCCATATGGCTTTGCCTCAAATTCGTAAACTGTTGCCGCACCATGCCGAATCGGACGCACGCCATCTTCTTCTGTAGGATGAATCCCATGAAAGTGCATTGAATGAGAATGCCCGCCTTGATTGAGAAAGACAACACGGATGAAATCACCTTGTTTGGCGCGTAAAGTTGGTCCTGGGATGCGATTGTTAAAATTCCAGGTGTTAAAAACAACAGCGCGATTGAGTTGAATCGTCGTGTTTTGAGCTGTAATCCGAAATTCGCGAATATTTCTGCCGTTTTCTCTTTTCAGCGTGCCGTAGTCGAAATCTCTGAGAACGGTCATGGGTTGCAAACCGCGATCGTCTGATGGATCGCTAGGTGGTATGGGTGGCACGCGCACGGCGGAATGACTTCGAGATGCCAAGTGTAGCCCTACAGCAGCAGCACCGGCAGTTCCTGCACCTGCTAACCCCCATTTCAACAATTGGCGGCGGTTCCAAGTTTTTGATTTGCTCAGAAAAAATTTGTTCGGCATGATATCGCCAGCGTATTGGCGGAATCTTTTGACAAATATTCGCAAATAATTTTCAGATCCTCTAGTATAGTTTTAGAGAAAATTACTGTCAATAAATTAATCAAAATTTTTGATACTTAAGATAGAGGTATGGTGACTTTTTGTGGAGTAAGGAAAGTCAGTTATCGGTGAACAAAGGGAGCAGGGTGTAGGGTTTAAATGTGACTTGTGACTTTTCTCCTCAAGATTTCCCTAGCCCCCAACTCTTCAAAGGAGCATCTTCCAAATTACAGTAGGGACGACTGTAGCTAAGTGGTGGTTCGAGGGCGTGTTCTAGTAAGAATTTGGCATCACCCATGACTCGTTCGGTTGTACCGTCGTAAACCACTTGACCCTGACTCAAAACCACAGTGCGATCGCACAAATCTAAAGCTAAGTCTAAGTCGTGGGTGGCAACGAGTTGAGTAATCGGCAGAGATTTGAGCAATTCGATCGATCGGCGACGGGAACGAGGATCGAGTTGAGCTGAGGGTTCGTCTAGCACTAAAATCTGGGGTTGCATAGCCAAAACACCCGCGATCGCAATTCTTTTTTTCTCTCCTCCTGAGAGATTCTCCGTACTGCGATGTCCGTACCATTCTGGATCGATGTTTACATGTGCCATTGCTTGCAAAACTCGTTTATGCAATTCTTCTCCCCGCAAACCCAAATTCATCGGACCAAAAGCTATATCTTCCCAAACTGTGGGCATAAATATTTGATCGTCAGGATTTTGAAATACTAGCCCGACAAAATTCCGAATTAATTGTAAATTTTCAGGCTGTACAACCCACTCTCCTACCATTACCCTCCCTTCTTGAGGCAGAATAATTCCGTTTAAGTGTAACTGTAATGTCGATTTTCCCGAACCATTCGCTCCAATTAAGGCAACTCGCTCGCCAGATGCGATCGCCAAATTCACTTTCCTAAGTGCCTGCGTACCATCAGGGTAGGCATAACTGAGATTTTCCACAAGGATCGGGTTGTGATGCATTTTAACTAGAGGCGAGAAGAGAGAGTTGCGAAGTTGAGGGAGCACTTCAAAATTCAAAATTTATAGCTCCACTTTGTACCAGATGTTACATGTAACGTCTCTACACTGATAACTGATAACTGGTCACTTTCTAAATAAATAAACACTTTGTCCTGCTAGCATCACAATTAAAGTTAGCGCTAAAGCTACAATGTCGCGTCTTCCTGCTGAGGGGATTTTTTCAACTGGAAATGCTCCCCGATAACCGCGCGATAACATAGCATGATGAATTCGTTCGCCGCGATCGTAAGTACGAATGAATAGAGAACCAATCGTATTTCCAATAACTAATCGCTGCCAGTATCTATTAGTCATTAAGTTACGACAGGCTGCTGCTCGTCGCATCGCGTTGAATTCACCTATCAATACACCCAAATAGCGATACATAGAAGCAATAGTTGCGACGAGTAAAGGTGGAATACGTAATTCTAATAAACCATTTAACAAAGCTGGCACTGATGTCGTTAAAGTCAGTAAATTTAACATCATTAGCGATAGCAACGCCTTCAGCGTGACGCTACCCAATACGGTTAATCCTGTGGTGGTGATTCGTAAAAATCCCCATGCCCAAATAACTTCGCCTCCATCCCGAAACAAAGTCCCGAGTAAAACTACACCTACAAAGGACAATTCCACAGCTATGCGTTTGAGCAGTACGGGTAAAGTAATGCGAGTGAGGAATAATAAGCTAATAACGGCTATGCCGTAAATTCCCCACGTCCACCAGCGTCCGTTGGGAGTCAAGACAATGGCAAAAACCATCAGTAAAACACACAAAATGCGAGTGCGTGGTGCAAGGGCGTGCCAAACAGTATTTTTGTGGCTATCAATATCTAGCTGAAATGCCCCAATATGTAATAGCGTCATTGGTCATTGGTTATTGGTCATTGGTCATAGGTTGCGTGTGAGTAGCTAGTCACCAGATCGTTATCTAGCCACTAGTCACTAGTCACTGGCTCCACTGATAACTGTTCATCGATCGCCTTCCTCGGAGGAGCTAGACTCACCACGGACAACTATTTTCCCGATTCCCCAGGCTAAGCCGAAAGTAGCTAGCGTACCGACTAAACCAGCTATGGGGGTTGCTATTCCTTCAGGAACTCCTCGCAGGGCATATTCATCGAAAATGGAGTAAAAAGGTAACTTGCTAGCTGGGGCATCCTCTGCGGCTTTGTCTTCAAATTTAAGGTCTTGGGAAACTCTGTCTAAGCCGTCGGGATCTTGGCTGGCAAAGGGAGAGAGGAAAACGGCAACGATGAGGGCAATTCCCAATCCAGCGATCGCAAAAGCACGGTTACGCGATCGCGTCAAATTATTACTCATACGGTAGTCTCGCTAAAATTATGTGGTGAAGCTTTTTGACGGCAACCAAACGAATTCGGAATTCGGAATTCGGAATTCCAAATTCTCTAACCCCCAACTCCTATTCTGTTTCTTGGCGATACAGCCCGACGGGGTGGATCGTAAAACATATCGGGGCGAGTTCGCCAGATGAAGACAAGTGCTACAACTGTAATTGCGGCTTCACCAATCCCAATGAGGACGTGCCATGTTGCCATAGCTCCGATTGCGACTGCTAAGGGAACGGTTCCAGAGATAGCAAGTTGAATCGCGCAAATAATCGCGGCAATCATGACACTTGCCCAAGCCGCGATTGCTGCTCCTACAGCCATCCCTGATAATTTATTTCTACCAATGGCAAAGCGAATTGCTTTGTAAAGGTAGTAACCGGCAAACGTACCGATCAGACCCATATTGAAGATGTTGGCTCCCAATACTGTCAAGCCTCCATCTTGAAACACCACCGCTTGGACGATGAATACGACTGTCATCACTAGCGTTCCCGCCCAAGGACCTAAAAGCGCTCCTGCTAGAGTACCTCCCAGCAAATGACCGGATGTACCACCTGGAATGGGAAAGTTGATCATCTGTGCGGCGAAGATAAATGCAGCGCAAACGCCCATTAGAGGCACTGCCTTTTCCTGGTAGTCTGCCTGCACGCGATTTAGGGATATAGCGATCAGGGCGATCGCCAGTATCCAGGTAACAGCAATTACGGGTAGGTTTAAAAAGCCATCTGGGATATGCAGCGCTAAATATGGCTGTATTGAATGATACAGCCAACCAGAAGAAAGAGCTTGCATCAATGGAACGATTGGCATAGCTTTATGCTTTATTCAGCAAACATAATCTTAATCAGCCTTTTAATCAAAACGATTTTGTATAAAAATTTCAATCCTATAGGGGGGCATACAAATCAAGCTTTAGATTATTTTTATGAAATGGAAAAAATGTCTAAATTTAAGCAGCTAAATGCTAATTGTGTGCATTCTCTATTTCTACACCTAAAGATAGAGAAGCGATCGCATTACCTACGAACGCGATCGCCTCAATTAAATCTTTATGACGTTGACAAAGAATAAAAAATTAAATCTCAGTTGCCAACAGCCTTCTCAATACACAATCTCAATTTTTCTGCCAAAAGTGGAGATGCCATAATAGAGGTATGATTGCCTGGGATCTCGTACACCTCAACTCCAGTTTGAGCAATACGACTCCACCCTAATTTAGCATCTACTTGATGTCCTGGGGGAGTTTCTCCAGCTTTAAACACAGTGATTTTTCCTGCATATGGCTGGGCATTGTAAGTCTTTTGTACTTTGCTATAAATCTCCTCTAAACTTCTCAGATTTGTTGATATAACATCATTCATTTCCTCAAGCTGAGTTGATGGCGTAAGGAATGCCCAGGAAGAACGCTGTAGAATATACTTACTGATTTGAGCTAACTTCTGTTCCAAAAAGCTAGGAGCTGCAAAATGTCCTGGATCTGAAAAGATAGGATCTGATTTCTGCATATGGACTTCTGAGAAAAAGGCAAGCTTCTTTTCTCGATCTAATGTCTCTGCTCTAGCTTTAGATTGAAGCAGAACTTTTCCAGCTGCCCCTAAAACTGTCTGAAGCTCGCTCAATAAAATCTTAGGTTGCGATCGCGTTTTAAGCAAGTAAGCAGGCAGCATATGCTGCCGGAGATAATCAACAGAAGATAGAAATCGCGGTAAAGGAGGAAGTAATGTAATTGCATCTGGACCATAAGTGTCAAACAAAGCTAGCAAAATTACTTCTTGTCCCTGTTGGCGCAGCTGTTGC
The DNA here is from genome assembly GCF_014696895.1 of Chroococcidiopsis sp. [FACHB-1243]. Taxonomy (NCBI): domain Bacteria; kingdom Bacillati; phylum Cyanobacteriota; class Cyanophyceae; order Chroococcidiopsidales; family Chroococcidiopsidaceae; genus Chroococcidiopsis; species Chroococcidiopsis sp. [FACHB-1243]. The sequence goes on from NZ_JACJQX010000007.1 coordinate 148,976, forward strand.
GCCATTTCAAGCGCAATATTACCACCATTGGACAATCCTCCTAGCATATAGGGTCCTTCAGGTTGAACGGTTTGAATTTCACGAATGTAGTCAGCAGCAATACTCTCAAAACTCAAGTGTACGGGTCGATTTCCATCTAAACCCCTCGCTTGCAGTCCATATACAGGTTGGTCGGCTCCTAAATTTCGTGCGACATCACGATAAATCAACACATTGAAACCAGCACCATGTACGCAAAAAAGCGGTAGTTTCTTAAAGTCGCCAGTTTGAATAGTAACTAGAGGAGACCAAGAAACAGTTTCTTCAGCACGTTGAACAACATCAGCTAGTTGGCAAATAGTTGGTGCTTGAAACAGAACGGATAGCGGTAAGTTTTTTCCTAACCGCTTCTCCATCTCAGCAAATAGTTTTACAGCTAAGAGAGAATGACCGCCTAACTCAAAAAAGTTGTCGTAAATGCCAATTTGCGGATGATTAAGAATTTCTGACCATACTGCGATCAGTTTCTTTTCTATCTCTGTGGTGGGAGCTACAAATTGTCTGTTGAAATTCTGTTTTGTAGTTAATTCGTTTTTAAAATTCTCATTAAATTGAGAACAATCGATTTTTTCAGGAAGTACGATATCGGCAATTTTCAGCTCTTGGTTTTCAGTTACGCTTTCTAACAGCGCTTGCAGATTTTGAATAATTTGTTTGATGGTAGACGTTTCAAATAATGCTGATTTGTACTCTAGCTTTCCAAAAATAGAATCCTTGCCACTATCTGTGATATCTAAGCTCAGCTCCATTCGAGTCAAACCTAGTTCTACTGGAAAATCTCGCACCTGAAGATCGGGTAGATCGAGATTTTGAGCCGTAGTACTATCTCTTAGCAGCAGTAAGATTTGAAATTGAGGAATAGTTGCTAGAGATGCAGATAAGCACTGAAAGGGTAAATCTTGATAGCTATAGGCATCAAGCGTTGTTTCTCGAACTTTTGCTAAAACTTCACTAAAGCTCAAATCGCTGGAAAAATTCGTTCGTAGAAGTAGATTGTTAGAAAAATTTCCTACTAGTTTCTCGACTTCTCTACGGCTGCGATTTGACATAAGCGTACCGATGCTAATGTCGTTTTCTAACGTACAGTGATGTAAAATGAGCTGAAATAAAGCCACAAACGCCATGAAAGATGTAACGCCTTGCCGACGACATAACGCTCTTAACTTATCGGATAAAGGTGTAGAAAACTCAAATTTTTCGCATCCTGCATCAAGTGTTGCAAATTGGCGACTTTGATAAATGGGCAATTTTAATTGTGCAGGTGCGCCGCTGAGTTGCTGTTTCCAGTAAGTAGTTTGCGGTTCAAATATTGCATCAGAAAACCATTGTCGTTGCCAAACTACAAAGTCAGGATATTGGATATTTGGTTCTAGAAGAGAAGAGCGATCGCCAACTAAAATTGCTTTGTATAAAGTCGCTAACTCTTGTAGTAAGAATCTGAAGGACAATCCATCGGTAGCAAACTGGTGCGTCACCAACAATACCAAAAACTCTTGTTCTCCAAGACAAAATACTATAGCTCGAAAAAGTACATCTTGTGATAAGTCAAATGGTTGTCGTGCGATTGCTTCCGCCTGATTTGTAGCACGTTTTAACCTTTCTTCTTGAGAAAAATGACTGAGATCGATTGTCTCCACCCAAGGTTTGAAGCTAGGCATGACAGTTTGAGTTGGCTGGCGATCGCGTACCGTACACGTAGTTCGTAAAATCTCATTGCGTTCGATCAGAAGATGTACACTTTTTTCAAAAACTTGTAAGTTAAGATTTCCAGAAATATGAAAAGCTACAGGTACGTTATCAACAAATGTATCTGGAGACAACTGGGCAATAGTCCAAATTCTTTCTTGAGAATAGGATAGTGGAATTAGCTCTGATACCATTCGTTTTGGGATGGTAAACTGAGCCAAATCTTCACCTTGTTTTTTTAGTAGTAGTTCCAATAACTGACGTTGTTCTGTTGATAATTCAACTAAACTTTGAAAAATACTACGCTCTGTAATGAATGTTGCCATTGTTTTACCTAATTTAAACTGTTGTCGTGGGGTGAGCATTGCCTACTCTACGCTGAGATTTGAATATTTTTAAGTCATAATATATGGACGAATTCTATCAGCGATTTTTTGACTAACTGCGTCGGCTGTAATTAATTCAATCTGCTCTGAATTAGCAGCTCCTAAGCCTAATTCTATGGCTCTACGAATTTGTTCTAAATTCCAAATCGAGCCTTGAGCTACTTCTGGTGTTGTACCGAGCGATCGCAATATTCCTAAAGCAACGACATCAACTGCAACCCGATCTGTGCCAGCTAAAATCACATTTGCAGCGACTTTATCGCCAGCTTCAGGTCCACCTTTGACAAAGGCTTCGACTCCATCCATTAAGACAAGACTTGGTTGGTAAACAGAGTTAATTTCTGCAATCATCAACTGCATATACTTTGATGTATGCAAATCGTTCATATAGTTGAAGCGATCGCCAGGAACGTACTTTGCTACCATACCCACAGTATTTTTAAGTGAAAGAGTATAGCGAGCGCCACCGTGAGTTTTCAGACAACACATATTAATAACCGCTTCGGCATCCAAAATCGGGCGGGCAAAGGCAAAACCTTGTTGCCAGTGAGTTCCCTCAGCCGAGAAATACTGCCAATCTTTAACACTCAACTCGTCTAAGACAATTGCATTAAGTCCGTAGCGATCTGCTAATTTAAACACTCCCTTAGCTTCCATCGCTTGCCGCGTCTGCGCCATACCAGAGCGATCGCCGATACTAATTTGTCCTGCTCCAGCATTTTGTAATTCTTGTATTAGAGCTTCTAGCATTTTGGTATCTGTTGCGGCTGGAGCGGGATCGGCGGTGTTGTAGTTGGGTTTGAGGAAAATGCGCTTTCCTTTTATACCATCTGGTTGCAACAGATCGAGAGCGCGGCGTGTTCCGCTGACTCGATCTTCGCTATATACGAGTACGACTTTACCAATTTCATCTGATGGTGATAACGGTGCAACTTTCTTCGCATCTGCATACTTAGCTTTAGTAGCTATTAATGATGTTTTGATAGCATGAAAAGTTGGAGGAAATATTGCTGCTCCAACTGCTAGTCCAGTGAGTTGCAGAATACTGCGCCTCTTGTGCTTGAGGTTAGAAAATTTATAGGACATAATTTTCTTGACTAAAAACCAAATTTGTAACGTAAGGTAGCGATCGCTTAAAGCTCGATCGACAGTGGCAGGCTAACTTTACTAATACTTCCAATAATAGTAGATATATTTCACGGAGAAATGCTGAATTGATTGTAATTGAAACTGCAAATACTTATGGGATATCCAGTATATCGTAAGCAAATAATACTCAGCAAATTGTCAAAAATGGTGTAAAGAGAAAGCTGCTTTATTAAAATTTAACGCAAATTATTCAATCCTTTGTTTTATCTTCATAAGATATTAGTGTTTATAAGTTATTTATTGATTGTGGATTATACTTTAAAGATTCTGGCTTATTAATTGATAGAGAGTCAAGTCATATTAAACCATTCCTGAAATTGGTAGTAATTGATAAAGCTCTCTGTAGAAATACTGATGTTATTAACCCTGGTTATTGCCGTTCGTTTTTGATTATTCCTACTAAGTGAATGTTCGATTGGAATTTTCACTGAGTTGTTTTGCGCTTCCAAAGTGTAAAGTGTGGATGAATACTAAAACTATATTCAATCGTATTCTAAACAAAATAGCAGTTTTTAAAAACTGTGAAATTGCTTACCAAGTGCTGTTTGCAATCTTCATGCAACAGGGTATACGGCTTGGCGGCTCGTATGAGTAATAACTCAGTGAGTACAGTAACTTAGATGATTCAGTCGATCGCGTATATTAGGAAATAATTATGTCTAGTTTCTCTTGTTTTGTTGTAGGTAATGGTGTCCTTGCAGTAAAGTGCTTAGAAATTTTATTAAAAACAGAACATAAAGTCCTTGGAGTTTATTCAGCAGATAATTCACTAGTTAAGTTTGCAGAGGAACTTGGCATTCCTCATGCTCCTTCTCTACCTACCTTTCAAGATCGGTTACTCAGTACGGAGTACGACTACCTTTTTAGTATTAACAACATCTGGTGGATCGTACCACCAAAAGTCATTGCCCAGGCACGAAAGGCAACAATCAACTTTCACGATTCACTTTTACCAAAGTATGCGGGGTTATATGCAACATCTTGGGCGTTGCTTCATGGCGAACAGCAACACGGTATCACCTGGCATGAAGTTATCTCTGACATTGACGCTGGACGCATTCTCAAACAGCAAATAGTACCTATTGAACCCACTGATACAGCATTCGATCTCAATGCTCGCTGCTTGGATGCCGCGATCGCAACCTTTGACGAATTAATCGAGGAACTGGCAACTGATCGGTTAAAGCCATTGCCACAGGATCGCTCGCAACAGAGTTATTTTGGTTCCAGCGATCGCCCAGCAGCAGCTTGCGTTTTGTCGTTTGACACGAGCAGTAAAGAGCTTTGTAATTTAGTGCGGGCATTAGATTTTGGTCCAATCCGCAATTCACTAGGCTTACCCAAACTCTGTTTACCAGATGGAGTCGTTGCTGTGGGAGCTGCTGATGCAGTAGTAACCTCCCACGCAAGTGTGGGGCAGGTGTTAGAACTCGATACAGATGGAATTTGCATTGCCACTAGGGATGGTGCAGTACGGCTGAGCCGTCTGACATCACTTGAGGGAAAACCCCTCACGTTAGAAAACTTGCAGCAATCTTACGGCGTGCGTGTTGGCGTTATTTTGCCCGGACTCAATGCCGAACTGAGAGATGCGATCGGTCAGCGTAATGCGGCGATCGCTCGTCACGAACGGTCGTGGGTTAAGCAACTGGCACAACTGACTCCGTTTCAACATCCCTATTTACAGGTTGGAGCGCTGAATACGTCGTCCGATCGTTTGCGCCGATACCCTATTTTGCTGCCACCCAAACGGATAGAACCGCGATCGCTACTAACCATGTTCGCAGCTTATTGCACGCGATTAGCAACAGAGTCAGAGTTTGACTTGGGGCTGCAAACCGTAGCACAGCGCAGTATTGCTCCAGAAATTTTTGCTCAACAAGTGCCGATTTGCGTTCAGTCTTTTGCTGAGGAGACATTTACCGATTTTCAGAAACGCTTTGAAGCAGGATTAGATCGTGTGTCTCGTCTAGGTAGTTATACTGTAGATATCTTTGCCCGTCATCCAGAATTACAGCAGCTTTCCCAAGATGCTCTCCAAGTAACAGTTGTTCTAGTGGAGAAACCTAATCGACTGGAATGGGCTGATTTAGGAGCAACAATTGCTCTGGTTGCCTATGAAGATGGCAGCTTGCCGGAATTGATTCACGCTGGAGCGATCGATGAAGTAAATAGTGCGGCGATCGCCCAGCAACTTCGGAGTCTGATCGATGCCTGTGTCGAACATCCCGAACAATTACTGCACCAACTCCCGTTACTCTCCGCTACAGAACTACACCAAATTGTGGTGGAGTGGAACCAAACAGTAAAACCATACTCTAGAGATTGCTGCATCCATCAGTTGTTCGAGCAGCAAGTCACCCTCAATCCCGATGCGATCGCCGTTGCTTTTGAGGAGCAACAGTTAACCTACGGAGAGTTGAATGCCAAAGCCAATCAACTAGCGCGTTATTTACAACAACAAGGCGTAGGTCCCGACATTTTAGTAGGGTTGCACGTAGAGCGGTCGCTCTTAATGATGGTAGCGTTGCTGGGAATTCACAAGGCAGGCGGTGCTTACGTTCCTCTCGATCCAGATTTTCCACAGGATCGACTCGGCTTCATGCTGCAAGACTCTCAAGCTGCGGTTATCGTCACCCAGCAAAAGTTAATTAGCAATTTAGTTGTCGAGCCTGGTGTCAGTGTTATTCCCATCGATACGATGTGGGACGAGATCGAGCTAGAGGCGATCGCCAATCCTGATAGTGGAGTCAAGCCGAAAAACCTGAGCTACGTTATCTATACATCTGGTTCTACTGGTAAGCCGAAGGGCGTGATGGTAGAACACCGTAACGCAGTCAATTTCTTTACGGGAATGGATGGAGTTATCGAGCATAACCCTCCTGGAGTTTGGTTAGCGGTCACGAGTTTGTCCTTTGATATTTCAGTGTTAGAGCTGTTTTGGACGCTGGCACGAGGGTTTAAGGTCGTCATCTACAATGCCAAGAAAGAGCGTACCGCTGCTAAGCCGTTATCGCTCCAAAATACAAACAAGGCGATCGATTTCAGTCTGTTTTATTTCTCTAGCTACGAAAATGGTGGAGATACTGCCGCTAAATACCGTCTATTGACTGAAGGCGCTAAGTTTGGCGATACGAACGGATTTAAAGCAGTCTGGACACCAGAGCGCCATTTCCATGCCTTCGGGGGGCTATTTCCCAACCCTGCCGTTACCAGTGCGGCGATCGCGGCAACGACGAAACAGATTCAGATTCGGGCGGGTAGCTGTGTTTCTCCACTGCATAGCTCGGTACGAATTGCCGAAGATTGGTCTATTGTGGATAATTTGTCAGGCGGTCGGGTGGGGATTTCCTTCGCTGCTGGCTGGCAACCGAATGATTTTGTCCTGCGCCCGGAAACCTTTGAGAATCGTAAGGACATTATGTTCCAGCAGATTGAGGAGGTGCGATCGCTCTGGCGCGGGGAGTCTGTAACTTATCCGAATGGAAAAGGTGAAGCCGTATCTGTTCAAACGCTGCCACGCCCGATTCAACCCGAACTTCCAGTCTGGATTACTGCCGCAGGCAATCCAGAAACATTTCGCATGGCAGGTGCTAAAGGTTTTCACATCCTGACTCACTTATTGGGGCAGAGCCTAGAAGAATTAGCAGAAAAAATTGCCCTTTACCGACAAGCATGGACAGAAAACGGACATTCCGGTCAGGGGACTGTAACCTTGATGCTCCATACCTTTGTAGGTCAGAGCGATGATGCCGTCCGCGAAATTGTGCGTCAACCGATGCGGCAATATCTCGCCACTTCTCTCGATTTAATCAAGCAAGCTGCATGGGCTTTTCCCACTTTCAAGCAGAAAACCACGAACGACAAAGGACAATTTGCTATATCCCACTTATCCGAGCGAGATATGGATGAGGTGCTGGATTTCTCCTTTGAACGCTACTTTGAAACCAGTGGTTTGTTCGGGACTGTAGAAACTTGTTTACAGATAGTCGATCGCATCAAAGGCATTGACGTGGATGAAATTGCCTGTTTAATTGACTACGGTATCGACACCGATCTGGTCTTGTCCCAATTACCGCTACTCGATCGCGTGAAGGAACAGTCCAATCTACCCGTGACTGAAGCCGCAACACAGAACAATTCTGTGGCTGGACTGATCGAGCGCCATCAAGTGACACACCTACAATGCACTCCATCGATGGCAGGTTTATTAATTGCCGATACCGCTACCCGCGCCGCTATGAAACAGTTGCGTCAGATGATGGTTGGCGGCGAAGCTTTTACCGAAACCTTGGCGCTCCAACTCCAGCAGATCGTGGCGGGACAAGTTCACAATATGTACGGTCCTACAGAAACCGCCATTTGGTCAGCAACTCATACGCTGACGCAAGTAAATGGAATCGTTCCTGTTGGTCGTCCAATTGCCAATACTGAGCTGTATATTGTGGATAAGAACGGACAACCCGTTCCAATAGGAGTCGCAGGCGAACTGCTGATTGGGGGCGAAGGTGTGACTCGCGGTTATCTGAATCGACCGGAGTTAACTCAAGAGCGGTTTATTTCCAATCCTTTGAGCCAAAATCCGGCAGACCGTCTCTACCGCACAGGAGATTTGGTACGCTACCGCAGAGATGGCAATGTAGAATTCCTCGGTCGTATGGACTTTCAAGTGAAAGTGCGGGGCTATCGCATCGAATTAGGCGAAATTGAGACAATTTTAAGTCGCCACGAGGCAGTTCGAGAAGCAGTCATTGTGGTTCGCGAAGATATCCCCGGTGACAAGCGCCTGGTTGCCTACTTACTACTACAGTCAGGACAACAGCCTGCCAATGCAGAGCTACGAGAATATTTACTCGCTCAATTGCCCGAATACATGGTTCCCTCCAACTTTGTCATGTTGGAGGCTTTTCCACTCACGCCAAACAATAAGGTCGATCGCAAGGCACTGCCTGTGCCGACGACGGTGCAGTTGGATAGGGCGATCGAGCAGACAGCACCTCAAAACCAGGTCGAGCAAACTCTAATGGCGGTTTGGCAAAACTTACTTCAGGTGTCTGAAATTGGTACGGGAGATAACTTCTTCAGCTTGGGAGGAAACTCCTTGATCGCCGTGTCATTGATGGGGACGATCCGCTCGACGTTTAGCGTTGACTTACCGCTAATTAATTTATTTCAATTTCCGACTGTCGGTGGTATGGCTCGACAGATCGAACAAGCTCAAGCTATGCAAGTCAATCTAGATGACATGGAAGACACGATCGCGTATTTGGCGCAATTGTCTGATGAAGAAGTGATGGCGCTGCTGAAATAACAATGCTGGCGATCGCTCTTTGAGAGGGCGATCGCCAACTAGCCACTCAAAACCCCTGCATAAATTTTTCTAAATCTATTCTGTTGGTGCAAATTAAGCCAATGACTGAAATTATAAGCCAAAAGTTAACTTCCCAAGCGCACGTTGGCAAACTCCAATCTCTTTCACCCGAACGAAAAGCCTTGTTAGCTCAGTTAATTCGCGAGAAAAAGGCAGGTGTCAAACAAGAGCGGCAACCGCAGCAGGTAGTATCTAACCTGCCAACAATTACTCCTGCCCCTGACGAACGATTTCAACCCTTTCCATTGACTGGATTGCAACAAGCTTATTGGGTTGGACGCAGTGGCGAAGTGGAAATGGGACAGGTTGCCAGTCACAGCTATGTGGAATTGGAAGGCAACTTCGATCTGGAACGCTTGACTCAAGCTTGGCAACGATTAATAGATCGTCATGACATGATGCGAGCGATCGTTCTGCCGGATGGAACTCAACAGGTCTTGGAGAATGTGCCTCCCTATCAGTTTCGGATGCTCGATTTGCGGGGACAGGCTGCAGAAACAGTCAACGCTCAGTTACAAGACGTGCGCGAGCGGATGTCGCATCAAATTCTTCCCAGCGACACGTATCCTCTATTTGATATTCAAGCAACCTTACTGAACGATGGGCGATCGCGGATTCATGTCAGTTTGGATGCTTTGATCTTTGATGGCTGGAGTATTGCAATTACTTATAAAGAATGGGCGGCGCTCTACCACAACCCTGAAACTCAACTAGAGTCTTTAGAAATTAGCTTCCGCGATTATGTCTTGACAGAGCGATCGCTGTCGAATTCCGACGAGTATGGGCGATCGCAAGATTACTGGCGCAAACGAATTAACTCTTTACCTTTGGGACCAGATTTGCCCCTCGCCAAACAGCCGTCTGCCCTCACGAGTGGTAGGTTTGTGCGTCGAGAAGGAGTAGTAGAAGCTCCTATTTGGCAGCGCGTTAAGGCACGGGCGACTCAATTAGGCATCACTGCACCAGGCATTTTGGCAGCAGCATACGCTGAAGTTCTGACGTTGTGGAATAAAGAGCGACATTTCTGTATTAACGTACCGAGTTTTAATCGCCTGCCTCTCCACTCGCAGGTAAACCGTTTGATTGGAGAATCTGCCTCATTTACCGTGCTGGAAGTTGACAATACGGGAGATGCTTCTTTTGCCGAGCGATCGCAACGCCTACAGGCGCAACTTTGGAGCGACATAGACCATCGTTTCTTTAACGGGGTCGAAGTCCTGCGGGAACTTGCCGTTGCTCAAAATCGACTCTCTGGTTCGCTGATGCCCGTTGTATTTACTGCAATTCCAGCAGATGAAACCGGACGAAGTACCTATGCTACAGTGCAAGCAGAGGCTCTGGGTGAGGTGGTATTTGCAATTAACCAAACTTCTCAAGTGTGGTTAGACAACCACGTTTTTGAGCATAATGGTGCGCTTTATTGCCACTGGGATACCGTGGAAGAACTTTTTTCTGAAGGACTATCCCAAAATCTCTTAGATGCTTTTATCCATTTGCTCCATCTGCTAGGTACTGATGAAAATCTCTGGCAGCAGAGTTGGTCGGAAGTCATGCGGCGGGTGATGCTGGCAACAGGTCAGCAGTTGGTAGCTGCCGGGGACGAGCAGCCAATGCCGGAAATCCTGCTTCACGATCTGATTGCGGCTCAAGTGCCTCAGCATCCAGACCAAGCGGCGGTCGTTACCACTCAGAAAACTTTAACCTATCAAGAATTGTATTCCTTGGCAAACCGATGGGGACGGCATTTGCGGAATTTAGGAGCGCAACCAAACCAACCGATCGCAATTGTGATGGAAAAGGGTTGGGAGCAAGTGGTAGCTGCTCTGGGCATATTACACGCTGGTGCTGCTTACCTTCCGATTGATGCCACAGTCGGGAAAGAACGGCTTGACTACCTGCTGGAGAACGGCAAAGCTGAAATCGTCCTGACTCAATCTTGGTTAGAAGATCGCCTGGAATGGAGCGATCGCGTGCAGCGCCTCTGCGTCGATCGCGAAAACTGGGAAAATATGGACGATCGCCCCTTAGAACCGATTCAAACACCTGACGATTTAGCGTTTGTACTCTATACATCGGGTTCTACTGGCTTGCCAAAAGGAGTGATGATTCGCCATCGTGGGTTAGTGAATGCGGTTGTCAGCACTCAAAAGCAATTTGAGATTAATTCTGGCGATCGCATTTTAGGATTGACGGCTTTACATCACGATATGTCAATTTTTGACATATTTGGCGTGTTGGGTGCTGGAGGAACCTTAATTATCCCCGATGCCAGCGGACGACGCGACCCGTCCCATTGGTCGGATCTGTGCATGAAGCATCGGATTACCCTCTGGAATTCGGTTCCGGCAATGATGGATATGTTCTTGGAATACGCAGGCGAGCGCACGGACGTAATTCCATCGACATTGCGGCTGGCATTTCTAGGTGGAGATTGGATTCCGTTAACGATTCCCAAACGTCTTGAGGCGCTGGTAGAAGGAGCGAAAGTAGTCAGCGTCGGCGGTCCTACAGAAACAACGCTGTGGAATATTTGGTATCCGATTGAGGAGTTTGACCCGAACTGGAAAAGCATTCCCTACGGACGACCAATTTCCAATACTCGCTACTACATTCTCAACGATGCTTTGGTGGAATGTCCCGCTTGGGTATCGGGGGAGATGTGCGTTGCTGGCGTGGGAGTTGCCAAAGGTTACTGGCACGATCCAGAGAAAACCAACGCCAAATTTATTTTGCATCCCCGTACTAGCGAACGAATTTATCGAACTGGGGATATGGGACGCTTCCGCCCCGATGGGACGATCGAGTTCATGGGACGGGTCGATTTTCAAGTTAAAATCAACGGTCAGCGGATCGAGCTAGGGGAAATCGAGTCAACTTTACAACAACACGCAGGTGTTAATTCGGCGATCGCGACGACTTACGACCAGAAAGGCAAAAAGCTTTTAGTAGCATACGTCATTCCGGCGAAAGAGTCAGAGCTAAATACTGACGAACTGCGCTTGTTTTTACGCGGTAAGTTACCAGAACACATGGTTCCTGCTACTTTCGTAATGCTAGAACAGTTTCCTTTGACTCGTAATTGCAAAGTCGATCGCAAAGCGCTACCTGCACCTTTTGCAACAGATGCTACCCCTACTAAAAGTAAAACTCAAAAGCAGTCTTCAGGGATTCAGGCAAAAGTCAGTCGAATTGTGTGTGAAGTATTGCAGATGGAAAATGCCGATTTGGACGCGAACTTACTAAGTGTAGGCGCGAATTCCCTCGATATGGTGAGAATTGGCAACCAACTAGAAAAGGAATTTAAGCATCGTCCCCGGATTGATGAATTGTTCCGCTTGCAGTCAATTCAAGCATTAGTTGATTATTACGAGCGGCAAGAAAGTAAATCGGTTTCTAGCAATACAGATGACAGTCTGTTAGGAAATAAGCTGCTGTCTTCCTACAGGATTATTCTCGATCCTGTGGAGCGGGAGAAATTTAAGAAATCGCGCCCAGGAGTCCGGCGAGATCTGAAAGAGACACCTGCAATTCAATTAGAAAGACCTGTTGTTGATGAGGAGTTACAGAAAAAGTATAGCGATCGCAGCAGTTATCGGAAGTTCTTGTTAAAATCAATTTCTTTTGAAAATTTCAGCCTATTTTTAAGCTGTTTGTCTCAAATTATCCTAGACGGTCAATCTAAGTTTCTCTATGCTTCCCCTGGCGGTTTGAATCCAACTCAAGTTTACTTGCATGTCAAACCCGGACGCATTGAAAATGTGCCAGCTGGTGTTTACTACTATCATCCAGAAGAACATCAACTCGTTGTTTTGACACCTAATGTCGATATTGACAGAGGAGTCCATATTCCATTCATTAATACACCAATGTTTGATGAATGTGCCTTCTCCATCTTCTTCATTGCCGATTTAGATGCGATTGGACCTGGTTATGGCGAGCGAGGAATTCACTTCGTTACCTTGGAATCGGGAATTATGGCACATCAGCTAGAGGTTTCGGCTCCAAGTTACGGAATTGGGATGTGTCAAGTCGGTAGTATTGCTTTTGAACGGATTCGTCCCTGGTTTAAGCTCAAGGACACCCATATCCTAATTCACTCCACGCTAGGAGGCTATGTTGATTCCAGCCGCTCTAGCCGACCCGATCTGAGCAAGACTTCGGGACAAACACCGGAGAAAATGGCAGTTGAATTGTTGGAACGAATCGAGTCTCTTTCTCCCAGTGAAGTTAAGGGATTGTTGGAGGCTTATCAACAGTTAGAAGGGAGCAGGGAGTAGGGGATTGAGACTTTTCGGTTAAGACTAGATCCCCCCTAACCCCCCCTGAAAAAGGGGGGAACAAAGCCCCTTTTTCAAGGGGGTTGGGGGATCTCCAAGATCTTTTCGTCGTTAAACGAGATGTATCGAGTAGGGAATGACTTTTCTTTCTATAAATTGCGACTAGGCGATCGCAGAGTCGGCAAACAAGATAAACTAACAAGCGCACTCAATCTGTTAGTTTATCCCCATGTTGGCTTCTCCGTTCGCAGTTGAAACTATCGATCGCCAGCAAAATCTGATTGTCACTAGACCCCAGACAGGGTTTTGCTTGCGCGGTTGCATTCGGGTTCCTGGCGATAAATCAATTTCCCATCGGGCTTTGATGTTGGGGGCGCTGGCAAATGGGGAAACCCAAATTCAAGGGCTACTGTTGGGGGAAGACCCCAGGAGTACGGCTAGCTGTTTTCGGGCAATGGGGGCGGAAATTTCAGAACTCAATACAGATTTGGTGCGGGTGAAAGGAATTGGTTTGGGTCAGTTGGAGGAACCAGCAGACGTATTGGATGCGGGAAATTCTGGGACGACGATCCGGTTGATGTTGGGAATTTTAGCTTCTCATCCAGAAAGATTTTTTGCAGTGACGGGAGATAGTTCGTTGCGATCGCGTCCCATGTCTCGCGTCGTCAAACCTTTGCAACAAATGGGGGCGCAAATCTGGGGACGTAAGGGTAATTCTCTCGCACCTTTGGCAATTCAAGGGCAAAACCTCAAGCCGATCCACTATCAATCTCCAATTGCTTCGGCACAGGTGAAATCGTGTATTCTGCTAGCTGGGTTGATGACTGAGGGCAAAACAACGGTAACAGAACCAGCTTTATCCCGCGACCACAGCGAACGGATGTTGCAAGCTTTTGGGGCGCAATTGAGCGTCGATCCCCAAACCCATAGTGTCACGGTAACGGGACCAGCGCAACTGCAAGGACAGCAGGTAGTCGTTCCGGGCGATATTAGTTCGGCTGCTTTTTGGTTGGTGGCTGGGGCGATCGTCCCAGATTCAGAATTGGTCATTGAAAATGTTGGCGTTAACCCCACGCGCACTGGGATTTTAGCAGCTTTGGAAATGATGGGGGCAGATATTCAACTAGAAAATCAGCGAGTTGTCGCCGGGGAACCAGTCGCCGATCTGCGGGTGCGTTCTAGCGATTTAAAAGCGTGTACGATCGCAGGTGACTTAATTCCGCGTCTAATTGACGAAATTCCGATTTTAGCAGTAGCAGCTGTGTTTGCAAGCGGTACGACGATAATTCGGGATGCAGCAGAATTAAGGGTTAAAGAAAGCGATCGCCTTGCAGCTATGGCAACCGAGTTAAATCGTATGGGTGCGAAAGTCACGGAATTACCCGACGGTTTAGAAATTACTGGCGGGACGGCTTTAAGGGGTACGGAGGTAGATAGTTACACCGATCATCGCATTGCTATGAGTTTGGCGATCGCGGCTTTGAATGCCAGCGGTGCGACAACTATAAGTCGAGCCGAAGCCGCAGCAATTTCTTATCCAGATTTCATCCCAACTCTGCAACAAGTTTGCCAGTAGCACGAACTACTTTTGCTGTAGGTGGGCAACGCCCACCTGACTATTTTGGTTTATTTCCTACCAACTAAGACTGCTGTTTGATAGTTGTAAGCTTCTGTCGTTACCGAATGTATTTTGTAGAGCTTGCTCAGTTTTTTACAGAAATAATCGATATCGTAAAAAACTTGCGAACCCGTATCACGACCGATTGTCAGAACAGCCATATCATTTTTAGTTTGATTGTACAAATCTGAAGCTCGGAGTTTTTTAGACAAGAAAATGTCCTGGAAATCAGTATGCAGTAATTTGATAGTTTGATTGTCGTGAATTGTCAGGTAAAGCCTTCCTTTTGGAGAAAGAATTCGCCGAAGTTCTAACAACCAAGCTTCAGTCAAATCGTCAACGTGGGTAAATAGCGAACCAGCATAGATCAAATCGAAATATCGATCTTCAAATGGTAAGTGAGGAATTGTCGTTGTGACTGCAAAATTGAAGAGTGGCTCTAAGTGTTCTTTGCACCAATAAATCATGTCAGCATCAATGTCTACTCCCCAGATCTCGCATGACTGCGCGTATTTTTGCAAATGACGAGTCATTCTACATGCACCGCAGCCAAAATCTAAAACGCGATCGCCTGCGGTTAGTGTAAGTCCTGAAGATTTGGCTAATTCCAACATCTTCTGCGTGTCTTCTGCTCCAGACGACAAGTATTCTTCCCTTGTCTTGCCATATCCTAACCAAAATTCTTGTGGAGGTACTGCTAATTCTACGTTATCGGCTTGCCGATCTGTAAGAGATGATTTGGGGATGACGTAAGAAGATACTCCCTTTTTATATGGCTTATATTTGTACAGCGTTGTGAAAAAACCAGCAAATTTGTGTTCTAGAGATCGAAGCCAAAATCTAAGTGAGGTTGGGAGTTTTTTGAGCATTTTGTCTATTTTTGGGCGTGACTAATACTACTGGAAAGCTTTTATTTCTACACACATTTTTTAACATTCGCTATCCATAGCCGTGCATACTAACATTAATTTATGTCAAAAACAATTGCTAAAAGCAAAATTTTCTTGATTCAATTTTGATATGTAGCTGAGACTGTTGATTTTCAAGTCATAGATCCTTTTTCTATTATTTGATAAATAACTATTTAGTAATTTTTAACTTTAGTAATCAATATGACTTTCAGTAGATTTATGTATAAAAAATAACATTTAAAATCATAGATTGTCTATCAATAGATAGATTGAAAGTGATAAATTTGCATATAATCTACGGTTGAATAATATTTGATTTACTTATTTTATAGAAATGCTTGCAACTGATTTCGCTCCTGTGGTAAACCAAACGATCTGAGAAGATACGCCATATTACTATTGAACTGCCAAACGTTATCGTACGAGGCGATCGCTTCTATAACAGATATTTGTACAGATGTATTCTTGTATTCGATCGTTTCTGCTAACTTGTGTCCGTTAAAAGCTAAATATAGTAGCGTTCGTACTACACTTAAAGTACTATAATCATCTACAGTTTTCAGAGCATTTATTAAGGCTGGAATGACAACATTTCCTATTGCACCTAGATAGCATAAGCAAGCGCAAGCATCGCTAATAACATCGCTATTAGCCCAAGGTAATCGAGCATACGACTCTCTCACAGATATCGGACGTTCGATAATTTCGATCGGTATTGCTATGGCTTCCAGTGGAATTTTATCTTTTGCTAGCCTTACAAGTGTCATTGCAGCCGCTAAGCGCACGAGATCGCTTTCCTCAGAACTCAGAAATTGCATAAATAGTTCTATATTTGCCGATTGCGGTGGCTCCAAAAGACCCAGGCTTAATATTAAGCTAGCTTTAACTTGAAGACTTCGTTCTTGAACTAAACAGTGCTTTAAGTGAGGAATAATTTCTGACGCTCGCTGTTGGCAGCAAGCTAGGATGTAAGGTGCAGCAGTTCTCAGTTTTGAATCGTTATGTTCTAGCAAGTTTAGATAAATATTTGTACCACTACAGACAGCATAATTTACATGTCTTGCCCAAGTTGTTTCTTGTTGAATTTGGACTTGAAACTCTGAGTTATCTAATTCGTCGCTATAAAACAATAAGTTTTGATGTTCTTCTAAATAAGAATGACCGCGTGCTATATGTGCTAAGTAAATTAAAATTTTATCTCTATCTTGTACTGCTTCAGCTTGACTCAATTCTATTAAAAATGGGATTGCACATACTGTAGCTTCAAAAACAGTACCTTGATGATAAATATTACCGTACAATTTAGACAAGGCATCTTGACGAGACCTGGCATCAGCGGAGGCTAAACTTCTGAGCAGATCGGGTACATCATCAGCCATACCGTAAGCGTGTTCGAGTTCGTGCCAATTAATTACTTCTAAGCCTTTCAGCACAATTTATTCTCCAGCAGAGCGATGGCGCAATATTTACCTCACTGCCATCAAAATTTTACCTAGCCATTTTTGACTACTTCCATCTTTACCACAACCTCAGTAATAACCGTTTGTCGTTTTTTCAGAAATTAATTTGTTACCCATAGTTCGTACAATTTTGCGAATATCGTTGATAAAATTTGGGAACTATTCCTTATTGACAGTGAAAAAGCTTGGCTCGGTAGCCATTGACTTTAGCTCGGCGTTGTGAATCTGGGACACAAATTTGATTATTTCCTTCCTCTAAGTCGTGTCTGGCGCTAGTAAAGTTAACGACCCATAAATCTAGGGGTTTTGGTAGTTCAGCAATTGTTTTGTAAAGAGTTTCTACTGAGCGATTCGAGCTACGGTCGTGCTGAGCTAAAAGAAACAAAGGAGAATTAGTTTGAGAACCATACCGATGTTTAAACTGCCAACCCAGTGTCATGAGTTCTCTCACCTGTGCGCGAGTATAGTGAGCTGTAGCGATTAAAATTGGATTTTGCGATCCTTGTTGCATAATTGGTACAAGGCGATCGGGTCTTTCAATCTTTTGATAACCAAAGTTAAAAACGACAGTTAAAGCACCGAGCAAACCGAGTAGCCAAATTAGCACGACTGCAACTTTACCTCTTGTTTGCAGAAATTTGAGTCGTAACTGCTGACGAGGAGTCCAGTTTAACTCTGTATGTCGAACTAATCGATCGCTATCCCAACAAATTGCTAATGCTGCACTGACGATCGCAATCGTAGCTGGAAAGTAAACAAAGTGATAGCGCGAGGCAATACTCAAATCTGCACCCAAGGCGTAGGTAACAATCGAAAATAGCGCGATCGCTACCAAAACAAATCCACCTACAACTTGAGTCCCACTCTGAGATGGCGATCGCCATAACTGAATTTTCCAACCGCTAACGAGTATAGGCAACGTCCAAAATAGAAAAGCGATGACAATTGCACCGCAAACCAGGGCAATTGGTTGACTCACGCCCTCAACGGGTAGCAGCCACAGCATTGAAATCATCCAAGCTAAAAACCTCGCCGTGCTTTCTAAAATACTGCCGAAAGGATTACCGCGATAAATCCAATCTGTCATTTGGTTATCTGGAATACTATGCAAGAAAGGCAACCAGATCAAACCCCCGGCGATGGTTCCAGCTGCAACGGTGATGAGTCGGGAGGTGGTAGGGGCGGGTTTAGCAAAAGATTCACGGCTTATGTCAATAAATCTTCGATCGAAACCCGCCCGTACAGTGGATTCGGGGAATTGTGAATTTTGAATTTTGATTTGAATTTTGAATTGTTTCCACACTACAGCAAGCAAAACTATTGCCTCAGCACAGAGGGTGAGAGTGAAAAAGTAGTGAACGGCGATTCCTAATGTGTTAATTCCCACCCAAGTGAAGACTAACCAAATTGGGATTGGTTTTCGGTTCTCTAAACAGCGTGTAGCGACAACTAAGCAAGCCAGAGAAGCAATAATAACTAAAATTGCTAGGGTATAGTGGCGCGGTTCTTGGGCTTGGTAGATGCCATAGGGTGAGACTGCCATCATTGCGGCGGCGATTTGTCCTACCAGGCGGGAACGAAAAGCTAGCCAGCACAGACCAAAACTAGCAGGAATTGCAGCCACTCCTAGAATGGTACTGAAGGCTCTTGCTGCCCATAATGAGACTAGTCCCTCATCTGGAGGAAATAGCTGTAACCATAGATGATTGAGGAGGAAATAGACAGGAGGATGAGTACTCTCTGTCATTAAATTGTGAAAAACATCACCAAAACTGGCAGATGGACGAGGCTGTAAGGGTTGTAGTAGGGTGTCTAGGGCGATCGCTCGATCTAAAGGGACAGTGCGAAAACTATTACCTAAACTAAATACTAAGGTGGCAAATTCATCCGACCAAGGTGGCTTCGCATCCAAATTAATAAACCTAAGAATAGTACCGATCGCAATCCATCCGAAAAGTGTCAGCCACTGAAGCCAACTTCTCTGGGTAAAATTCACCAACCCTCACACCCCTTACACCAAATAAATTACACTAATAAATTAATCAAGCAGCTACCGCGGTTCGTAGTAGCGACAACCCTCACAGGGTCCTTCAGGATTGACCGCACACCTAATATAGCCGGAACGAGCATTGTAGCGACAGCTGATGTCACCAACCAAATATCCTACTCCTTCTAGATAGTAGCGATCGCTATGAAGTGGTGTAGGTTCGCTTCTCTGTGTCCTGATGGGGCTAAAGTCGATTGCTTGCCTAAATCTCGCTTGTATTTGCGCCTCTCTTCGGCGCAGTAGCCACAGCGATAGCAATGATGGCATTAGTCCTAAAGCAAGAATCCAGAGTGCTGCTCCCACCTGTGCTTTACCTCTTGTCATTTGTCAGTTGTCAGTTATCAGTCATCGGTGACTAGTGACTGGTGGCTAGTGACTAGAAAGGAGTCCAGCTACTAGCCGATACATCATTAACCAACAACCAACAACCCTCTTACTCCCTAATCTATAACAGCCAATTCAGTAGAGGGAATTTTTGCCTGGTTTTTGTCTTTTGTCTCAATGTTTGCGCTAGCTGTTGTGCTTCTCTTTCAGCTTGAAATAAATCGATGACTTTGGTTGTCAAAATGAATTCATTTGTGTTGCGGCGCTTGACTTGGGGTACAACGACTGAGCGATACTCACAAGTATTGCCAGATAGCTGTTGAGTGTAGTCTATTTGGTTGGCGATCGCTTTTAATTCAAAGATTGCTGCTTCTAGTTGTGCGGCTAATTGATTAATTTTGTCTGCTTGTGCTACCAAGTGCTGCCATTCGAGGCGATTGCTGTGAGACAATTCTAATGGGATCTGAGGCTGCAAGGGTGGTATTGCCTGATGTTCTCGCTTTGGGATTGCGATCGCCGTTACACATGGTTGGTGGCGTTCGGGAGATACTGGTAATGTTACGACTCTAGAACGCCCTAGATGCTGCTGGATGGGAAATTGGATTAAGTTTGATTTGAGTTTTGTCATACTACTTCTCGATTGGAGATCGCCGCTCAAATTTTAACTGCATGTTAGTACAAACGAACTATATTGACAAGGAAAGAATAGATTAACTTTTTTGAAAAAAATTCGTTTAGGAGAAAAACCCATGTCAGCTATAGATCGAAATGGGACTCATGCAGCAATCAAGTCTGGTGACAGTGCCAAAGAGAACAAATCGAAGAAAAAGCTAAACGGTAAGTTTTACGAAAAAGAATTGGCACAACTGCAAACGGAGTTGGTGAAATTGCAGTACTGGGTTAAACATCAAGGTTTAAAGGTAGCGCTGATTTTTGAAGGACGTGATGCAGCCGGAAAGGGAGGCGCAATTGGTTGCGTGACGGAATACCTCAATCCGCGTGGCTGTCGTGTGGTGGCTTTGGGTACGCCTTCAGATGTGGAAAAGACGCAGTGGTACTTTCAGCGTTATGTTGCCCATCTACCTGCGGCAGGGGAAATCGTGCTGTTCGATCGCAGTTGGTACAATCGTGCGGGGGTAGAACGGGTGATGGGTTTTTGTACCGAAGCCCAATATCAAGAGTTTATGCAATCTTGCCCTGAATTCGAGCGGATGTTGGTGCGATCGGGGATTATTTTATTGAAGTATTGGTTTTCTGTCAGCGATGAGGAACAGGAACGCCGCTTTCAAGCGCGGGTAAAAGATCCGGCTAAGCGCTGGAAACTCAGTCCGATGGATATTGAAGCCCGCGATCGCTGGGAGGAGTATTCTAAGGCTAAGGATCTCATGCTAGCTCATACTAATATTCCAGAGGCTCCTTGGTTTACGGTGGAAGCCGATGATAAAAAACGGGCGCGACTTAACTTAATTCAACACATTTTAAGCAAGATTCCCTACCAAGATATGACTCCAGATGCATTCGATCTACCACCTAGAAAGCCTGGAACTGGCTATCATCGTCCACCTCTAAACGAACAGTTTTTCGTTCCACAGGTTTATTAAATAATTTTTAGTAGCGTCAAGAATATTTCATAACTTAAACGAGATTGCCATACAACGTATCTCTTTGACGGTAGGGACGATTGAGGGAAGCGATCGCTGTTTGTAATGTCTCTACTGCCATACAAGTACCACCGACTGCGCCTGCCATTGTGGTAATGTGTTCTTCCATCAGCGTGCCGCCAATATCGTTGCAACCCCATTCTAAAGCTGTTGTTGCGCCTGCAAGTCCGAGTTTGACCCAACTCGGTTGATGGTTGGGAATCCATTTTCCTAGATAAATTCGCGCCACTGCTGTGAGTAGCAAAGCATCTGCTAAAACTGGCTGATCTCTTCCTACCCGCTTTCTGAGAGGTTTAGGTGCTTCTTGTCCGACGAAAGGTAGTAAGATAAATTCTGTAATTCTTGCAGGATATTGCCGTTGAATCGCAGTTTGTTGCAGCGATCGCAAATGTTCTAGGTGACAAATTTGCTGTTGGGGTGTTTCAATATGTCCAGATAACATGGTACTTGTTGTCGGCAAGCCAAGTTGATGTGCCGTACTCACAATTTCTAACCATGTCTCTGTATTAATCTTTTCTGGACACAGAATTCGCCTAACATCATCATCTAATACTTCTGCTGCTGTTCCTGGCATCGAACCAACACCAGCATCCCGTAATGCAGCGATAACGGTGGCGTAGCTCAAACTATCTTCCCTAGCAATAAATTGCACTTCTTGGGGAGAAAAGGCGTGTAAATGCAATTGGGGAAAATCTGCTTTAATCGTTTTGACTAATTGCAAGTAGTATGACAGCGATCTACCATCGATTTTTGCTGTAGGATGAAGTCCCCCTTGCATACAAATTTCTGTTGCCCCTCTTTGTACGGCATCGGTAGCTTTTTCTAAAATTTGCTCCCATTCTAACCAGTAGGAACCTGCTTCATCTGCATCGCGACGAAAGGCGCAAAAACTACAATGTTGTTCGCAAATATTGGTAAAGTTGATATTGCGATTGATAACATAAGTAACGGTTTCTCCCGCTTGCCGATCGCGAAGTTTATCGGCAGTATCGCGGATGAAAGCAATTGCTTCCGGTGCAGTTTGTTGTAATAACTCTACTCCTTCGGCTGGATATATATCGTTTCCAGATAAGGCGCGGTCGAGAATATGTTCAATTGTTTGAGTTATCATTATTATTTGCGTTCTGCTATTCAGGTTTTTAAAAACATAATTTCGATACCTTTTGACACCGAGTTTAATATATGCGTTTTGGTGCTTAGTTAAGGCTTAATTTCTAACTTATGCACAAAAAGGTGCTAATAAAATTTGTGAGGAACGAATTGTAATGAATAAAAAGACAAAGGGATATTGACTTTGCGATTTAGTTTTGATACACTTTATATAAGAATGGGATCATTGTCACAATTTTAGATTTTTTAAATATTTCCATTATAAAGCGTATACGCTAAATTGTAGCAGTAAAAATAGCACGGGACAACCCCTTTTTAGAGCTAATTATTGTGCTTATTAAATTAAGTAATCTATTGATTATTTTTCTCTGAGAGTTTCTGGAATACCAACAGAAGAAAGTCCAGCGATCGCTTGCAAATTTTGACGGCGGAGTAGTTCCATAAAATCTAAAGTCGGTCGTCCTTCCATCTGTGCCACCGCTTCAATTGCCGACAACAGATATTGAGCCGCCTCTGCCTCAGCATAACCCCGCCTCCCAGCAACGCGCACTGCTGCCTCATCTGCTTCTACCTCAATCTGAGAACTGCGGTTATTGCGCCAAATCCGAGTCCCGGCGATCGCGGTTAATGCTCCAGCTGCCACAGTACCCACCACATCCCCCTGCACGATCTCTACTACCGTCCCCAAAAGCCCAGCTAAGACAACTCCCTGATAGACATCGGGTTTAAACCACTTCACCGCCGTCAACCAGCTAACAGTCCGCAACAGCAACAAATCTCGCTGTGGTTGGGGTAGCCGCCGCCAGAGATCGAAATTAATGGAAATGCGACGTTCCTGCTGCCACGGCATAGGAAAAGTATAATCGATAACTTTAGTTTGCTCCCGCTTACCGACAATCTTAGTCAACATCCGACCGGAAGCAGGCATCAAGTCCAGAAGGCGGCGAATTTCAGTAGTTGGTTCCATGAGTAGGGGATGGGAAAAGTTATGTATTGGTAGGGGCGGGTTTTGAGCCAAATTTTCGAGTTATGGCTGTCCATCGATTTGCGCGCACCCGCCCGTACACAAGTTAAAAGCTCACTACACCTCACACCCTATACCCTACACCTTGTTTGCCGATCGCTGATAATAAACTAATAGACTTAAAAAATTATCTCTTCAATGGATGCATTTGCACCGATTCCGCCTCAATGGACTAAACAGGCAACTCATGCCAATGAATTTTGTTGTCCCCGTTGTCGTTCTGGTAGCCGCGAAGCAGAAAGAGTCTGGCTAAATCGACGATCGCCCGTATTTACCGAAAACAACCGTCGCAAGTGGCAAGAGTTTTATCAGTGTCAATGCAGTTGTGTCTGGTGGGCGTGGAGTAACGATCGCCCCCCCTCAGATTTAACACCGAAAGAAGACTGCGATCGTTAAGTTGATGGTTGGTAATTGGTAATTGGTAATTGGTGGTTGACGGTAAACGCCCTCCGCTACACTACTCCGTGAAGACGGTGATTGAGAAGTGGCTGGTGGAACCGATGACGCTTTGGCTGGAATCTTTTCTAGTCACCAGCCACTAGCCACTAGTCACTGATAGCTGGTCAAGAAATCATCACCAAACTATAAATTCAAGCAAATATTCCTGTTGGCAACGGGCAAATCTATTTTGATGAGATAGAATACGATACAAACAACAGTACACTTGTCAAGCTGATGAAATACTTCTTTAGATAAGGGTAGTTAAAAGAGATATTTCTTAATCTGGAGGCAAAGCCAGACAGAGATTTTAACCGAAAAGTCCGTACATTGCTGCCCAATCAATGACTTGTTGAATTTATAGGAATAAAGTTATGAGCGATCGCTCGCCATCGGAAGCATCTATCTTCTTGAGTTATCTCAGAAACGGGATTTGGTTCTTGGGAATATCTTTTTGGTTGTTTGGCATCATTGACCGAAGCATTGCTTCTTTCTCTGATGGCTCCCTATCGAGCGTAGATACGCTCCAGCTGTTTACAGCAGCGTTTTTCTTCATTGCTTGGTTGTTCCTGAAACCAAAGTCGGGGCATCGGGAGAAACAGGAAGTTGGGAATCCTAACCCTTCCTCAGCCGCCTCAGTTCCCCCTGCTATTTTCTAACTTCCTAGTTGCTAATTTCTGTCCTACTGAAACAGAGCGGACAACCCGTTCGGCAGCCTTAGTAACGAGTTCTGGAGCATTGGCGATCGCATCTTTTAAACTACAGGGTGCATTGAGAATGCTTTCAAACGAGTCGGTCGTGCGTCAGGAAAGCGTGGAATTGATATCATACAAATGAAAAAAATTAATCCTGTTCTTATGGAGCTGCCGGTCAAGGTTTAGATACAGGTGCGGGTAGTACAGCCGCTAATTTAACTCAAATCGGTACGCCAGATCTCGAACTGCCTGTAGTCGGTAACTCCTATGGCATTGAAGCCAGTTACAGAATTAGCGAGAATTTTGCGATTGGTGGCTGGGTGGGCTATACTGCTGCTCGCGCGATTGGTTTGGGAGATGGATCGATTTGGAATTACGCCATCGCCTTCGGATTTCCCGATCTGGGCAAAGAAGGCAATCTCGGCGGAATTATTATTGGGATGCAACCGAAATTAACTGGTATGAGTAGCAGTTTAAGAGCGGTAGGGAATCGAGCGACCCCAATACTTCAATTCACGTTGAAGGCTTCTACAGACACCAAGCTACAGATAATATCTCTATCACCCTGGTTTGATTTGGCTGACAGCTCCAAATCATAATACTGAGAACGAAGACATCGTGATTGGAACAATTCGCACTGCCTTTGAGTTTTGATTGCAACCGATTAGGCAAATTTTTCCCACGCCTGAGTTACAATCTCGCTCAGCCTGCGGCGCTGGCGATCGTCTAGTAAGCTATCATCTGCAAGCAGTTGGGCAGTTAGCTGTTCTAAAGATTGTCCTTGGGAACGGACGAACTGAATCACGCCCGCGATCGCAGTGGCTACCAATTCATCGCTAATTGGTTTTTGTCTGAGATTAATAATTTCTTCAGGGCTGGTTGGGATGGGATAATGCATGGCGGGAGTTTACAAGATAAAAAACTGTTTTAATAAATCCAAACACAATTGTAAATTTTCTTAAACTTGTTCTAAGCAAGCTTATTTTTGGCAAGCTTAGCCTAGTCTAAACCCTTGTCACCTCTGTCCAAATTGGTAGTTTACCCATAGACAAAAGCGCCAAGATGAAAGAACTCTTGTACATTGAAATCCCCACACCAGACACATCTGTCGTTCGGCACTGGTTGCAAGCGGAATTTGAACCAGGAATCGGGCAAAAAGCGATCGCGCCTGAAGGTTTTCGCTTGCAAATACCTATAGATACAGCGATAAAGACAAATATTTCAGATCCAACGCCAAAAAAGCTAGGGGAGATCTCCGCTTTTGTTTGGTCTGTACAGCGTACTACCTATCTCAAGGTCTTCCGTTGGGCAGATTCTCCCCTACCAGGAGAACGGCAAATTCTGCAAAGTCTTGTAAAGCAGATTAGAATTAAGTTTCCTCATAACTATCCCGCACCACCAGCAATAGATTTATCCCAACAATCTATTTTTGAGGCGCTTGCTCCCCACTACCCCCTCACCGTCAAGTATTTTCAGCAAATGCCTCATGGCGAATACGATCTCAAGCGAGTTTACTGGTGGGAGCAAAGGTGGCGCGAAGGAGTGCAGAATCCGCAGCAGCCGCGTCAAGTTGTGTTTTCTGGAAAAAATGTAGAGACGTTACATGTAACGTCTCTACAGCCATCCTACGATCTCATTTACATCGGTGGCGCATTAGGCGTGATTCATGCAGCGGTGATGGCGCAGTTAGGTTATCGCGTGTTGTTGTTGGAGCGTTTGCCATTTGGACGGATGAATCGGGAGTGGAATATTTCTCGCACGGAATTACAAAGTTTAATCGAGCTGGGTTTGCTAACTCCCGCAGAATGCGAAAGTGTTATTGCACGAGAATATAAAGACGGATTTAATAAGTTTTTCGATGGGAACAATCCACCCCACTTAAAAGCACCGATCCTCCATACTCCAACGGTGCTGAATATAGCCTTAGATGCAGAAAGGCTACTGCATCTGTGTGGAGAAAAGTTAAAAGCTGCGGGGGGTGAAATTTGGGATGAAACCGAGTTTCTCCGTGCTGATATCGCGCGATCGCAAGTTACGTTACAAGCTCGGCATTTACCCAGCCAAACTCAAAAACAAGCCAGCGGACGAGTTTTAGTAGATGCAATGGGGACAGCTTCTCCGATTGCTTGGCAACTCAATGGCGGTCGTGCTTTTGATAGCGTCTGTCCAACGGTAGGAGCGGTCGTTAATGGCGGCTTCGAGCCAGGAGTATGGGATGCTCAATATGGCGATGTCTTGAATAGCCACGGCGACATTTCACGGGGAAGACAGCTAATTTGGGAATTATTTCCTGGTGCGGGCGAAGAAATCACAGTTTATTTGTTCCATTACCATCAAGTCAATCGAGAAAATCCCGGTTCGTTGCTGGAGATGTACGAGGACTTTTTCACGATTTTGCCAGAGTATCGCCGTTGCGACCTAGATAATCTCGTATGGAAAAAACCTACGTTTGGTTATATTCCGGGACATTTTAGCGTTGGGAGTCGCGATCGCACGGTTGCTTTCGATCGCTTAGTCGCGATCGGCGATGCGGCTTCGCTGCAATCTCCCCTCGTCTTTACTGGTTTTGGCTCCCTAGTTCGCAATCTCAGCCGTCTCACAGCTTTATTAGATACGGCATTAAAGCACGATTTGCTCAGTGCTAGCGATTTGAATCAAATTCGCGCCTATCAAAGCAATGTTGCCGTGACTTGGATGTTTTCTAAAGGCATGATGGTTCCCACGGGTAAATTTTTACCACCAGAACGGGTCAACTCGATGCTGAATAATTTCTTCGGACTGTTGACTGACGAACCTTTAGAAGTTGCCGATCGCTTTATCAAAGACCGCTTTGATTGGTTTACTTTTAATCGTTTGGCGCTGAAAGCTGCCAGAAAAAATCCCGTCTTGTTGCTCTGGATTTGGGAATTAGCCGGAGCCAAAGATCTGCTGCGATGGCTGCTGAGTTACTTCAACTTTAGCTGGAATGCCTTGCTAAGTGTTTGTTTTAGCGGCTGGTTGCCGAGTTTATTGCGCCAGATCCAGCCGTGGTTAGAACCCCGCTATCCTAGATTGTGGTTGAGGCTGCTGACACAAAGCTACGCCCTAACAACTGGTATGGGAAGACCCCAACTGGCGATCGCCCCTCATCCCCGCACGCCTGCAATTGGTTCTCAAGATGTAGTTAGTAGTTAGTTGTTGGTTGTTGGTAATGGGTAATGGGTAATGGGTAATTGGTTGTTGGTGAGAAAGTGGTGCGTGGTGCGTGGTGCGTGGTGAAGCAGGCGGTTGCGGAGGTGTCCTCCGCAATAAAGCTGCGTCGTGGTGCGTGGTAAGAGGCTCCCTGCTCCTCTGCTCCCTGCTCCCTGCTCCCTGCTCACTGATTCTGGTTTCTGCGTGGAAATTTTGGTAATTCAATTGATGCTAGTGATTTTCTACCTTTGGGTGGATGCCAGGGATAAACAACTGGTGAGGGCCAGTTGAGGTTAACCTGATTCTGGCTGGATGGGGAAGCATCGGCTGGTGAAGCTTCTGCTTCGCCTGCTGGTTCATCCGTCTGCGATTCATTGGTTGGGTGCGATTCTGATATCTTTGGTTGGGGCGCGAGCCGATCGAGGTCAAGCGACGTTGTATCGTCAGTCTCGATCGCCTCTGCTGAGGCTTCTTCTTGCAACAAACTCAAGAAATCGTCTAGGTCTACTTCTTGGTTAGTTTCTGAAAAGAAAAAACTTCGCTCTGCCGAGCTATTCCCACTTTGCAAATCGAAAGATCCAGTACTGGGGGTGGAATTGAAACTGTAAGGCGCTTGGCGATCGCTCAAAAAGTTTTCCGCCGTCCACTCATTCAATGGTGAATCTGAGGATTCTTGTCGGTCGCGATCGATAAAATTCGGGGTTTGAATCGACCACGGAGTAATCGGTTGCGGGTTGGGGAATAACGATTGCGTTCTCAAACTACTAGCATTAGTTTCTGGGGGTCGATCGGTTATGGAAGCGGGTGATTCCGCACACTTTTCTAGCGCTACTTTTAACTGCATGGTGTAGCGCTGCTGGCGCAGTAAGCGAGAGCGGAGATCGCGGCAGGATGTCTCGACTTGCATGAGCTGATAGGATTGCTCGTTATATCTAGACTGCACGAGAGAGCATTCTCTTTCCATTTGAGCGATCCGTTCTTGGCTGGCGTTTAAGTCATCGGTGAGGGTCTCAACCACAATTTTCTGCTGCTGGATGGCTTGTTCTGCCGTCTCTAGCTTGGTAGATAAAGATTCTACTTGCGATCGCGCTTGCTCCTGAGCTTGAATTTTTTGGGCAAGCTTCAAATCCGCTTCGCGCGATCGCCCTCTGATATAGTGCAATTCATTTTGGCTGTTTTCTAGCGCTCTCTCTAACTGAATTACCCGTTCTACTAGTTTGGTGTTGGAACCGCGCATCTCTTGGATGAAACTTAATAACGTCGCGACTTCTTCAGGAGTTAAGGATGCTCCACCATTCTCTGCTGAGTCCATCCAGCGAGCAACGGACGACCAAGAACCTACTGCGGGTTCTGGTTCCACAGAAACATCGCGGGCAACAGCAGCATCGTCCGCTGACTCAGATAAATTGGTTTCGTCTTGGTTTGCTGGGGATGCCTCACCATCGGCAAGCCCACTATTAGCAAAATTAAACCACTCAGCAAATGGCGCACTATTGACTTTTTCTGCTTCACTCATGGTCTTGTACCCCGCTGTAAAAATTCTTAGCTGCCCCGATATCAGACTTTCTATTATTCATCCACTTTTAAAAGATTTTTTTAAAGATTCAGACTTTCTTAAAAAAATAGATCTTCTACCATAAATGAATTTTTCAGTATTTATACTGGTAATTTTTCCCAAATTCTGTATGCAGAAATATAAAATAATTAGGCGCGAGTTGTTACTCTCGTTTCTATCCTGTAGCTATCTTACCTCCACCACCTCAATTGAAGAAAGTCAGTTGTCAGTGGAAAGTGAGTAGTGGTGCTAGTGGCTAGTGGCTGGTGGCTAGATGCTTCTGACTTGCGAATGCGCGCATGTGCATCACTAATTAATTATTTGCTCTATGTCATTTAATTTTCCGGCTCGGACTTGGTTAGGAGTTGTGGTAAGTAGTTTAGGACTGTGGTTTTTACCAATACCTGGAATTGCCAACTCTGCGATCGCGGCAAAAAAAATTTATATTTCCTATGGAGCGATCGAACGGTCTATTTCTGTGAACTCCTTGGAAAGCTACGCTAAAAAAGGCATAGTTGACGACGAGTTAGCTACCTATGCAGCATATGTCAGTCCCCAACGATTGTTACAATTACAACGAGTTTTACTCAAACGGATCGATCTAAGTCCGGTTGCAGTATCCCAGTTTCTTTATACGCCAACTGGAACGACCCTGTTAGAAAGACTAGGCGAGGTTGTCCAAACTGAATCTCGGCAATCGGGATTTTATGCCCTGCGCTCGGCACTCGTTTTAGCAGCAGCAGATCCAAAAGGCTTAACACTCCTGAACATACTACACAAATTTCCGACTAACGTACGAGTTAATATGGGGCGGATGCTTCAGCTGGCTGAAGCCCTAGAAACCTTGATTAGCCAATCTCGCAGAGCGATCGCCTTAATTTCCGAAAATTCGACAGTCGCAGCTGCTCAAGTCCAAGGAATCAATTTTTCTCAGTTACCAGATTTACGATCGCCTGGACGTTTTAGTTGGAGTAAGCAAACCTTAAAATTAAGCGATCGCCGCCGCGATCGCGCTTTTGTTGCCGATCTTTATTTACCCAGGGAGCAGGGAGCAGGGAGCAGGGAGCAGGGGAAAGAGAGTAGAGGAGCAGGGGAGCAGGGGAGCAGGGGAGCAGAGGGGCAATTACCAATTACCAATTACCAATTACCAATTACCAATTACCAACGCTTCCCAGTCATAGTCATATCCCACGGTTTAGGGAGCGATCGCACGAGTTTTATTTATTTAGCCGAGCAACTGGCAAGTTATGGTTTTGCTGTTGCAGTTCCCGAACATCCTGGTAGCAATGCAGAACAATTGCGATCGCTGTTTTCCGGTCAAGCAGCAGAAGTAGCAGAGCCAAGCGAATTTGTCAACCGTCCTTTAGACGTGAAATACTTATTGGATGAATTAGAGCGATTGAACGTAGTTAATCCCGATTGGCAGTTGAATGTACAACGAGCAGCGATTATTGGTCAATCTTTTGGCGGTTATACTGCCTTAGCTTTAGCAGGTGCAAGCTTGAATTTTAGTCAATTGCGTCAAGATTGTAATAACCCTAAAGATATCTGGAATCTATCGCTACTGCTTCAGTGTCGTGCTTTGGCTTTACCATTGACTCAAGATAATTTGAAAGACTGGAGAATTAAAGCCGCGATCGCCATTAACCCATTTACTAGTAGTATTTTTGGGGAATTAGGGTTGAGGAAGATTCAAATTCCCGTAGCGATCGTCAGCAGCAGTGCAGATACAATTGCTCCTGCCTTACCAGAACAGATTATTCCCTTTGCTTGGTTAACAACAGAGCGAAAATACTTGATCTCCATCGATCGCGCCAGCCATTTTTCTACGATTGGTGAATCAGCTGCGGAAGATGCCGATCCGATTCCCCTACCCGCACAAGTTATTGGTCCCAATCCAGCGATCGCACGTCGCTACGTTAGTATTTTGAGCGTGGCATTCATGGAAACTTATCTCGATCGAAACCCCCAGTATCGTCCCTATCTCAGCTCCTCCTATATTCAAACCATCAGCCAAGCACCGCTAGATGTGAGTCTCGTTTCATCCTTACCACTAACCCAGCTAGCTAATTCTATCTGTGCGGTGGTCACAGCCCAACAGAATTTTTGTCCTCAAGCTTACAGGCGGGGGAGAAAAGAGAGCTGAGGAGAGAATAACAACCAATGACCAATGACAAATAACTCTAGTTAGAGGTCAATTTGCGATCGCGCTTGCTAACTTGGTGAATGAGATCGAGACGAGGAGTTAAATGGTAATGGACAAGACTTTATTGATGATTTTACTGTTGGGTTTGCTACTCAGCTTCATCGTAGCGCCGTTTTCTGGCTTAGCCTTACTGATGATTTTCCTGCTAGTTTCAGCTATTTTGTGGGCAGGCTGGACACTTGTGAGTATTTTAATCCGTGGTAAGACAAGCGACAGTAATTCGTAGTTCAGCAATCTACGGTTCGGTAGGTTCGCCAAGCGATGCGGTCATGTGTGAGTCGCGATCGCAACTAAACCACTGTAGTTGCAAAACAGGTAATTACAAAAAAGAACGATAGATTTCGCTTTCTAACGTACCGCTAAAATACCCCTGTCCGATAGAGGTTCTCTGCCAGTCTGCCAATGCTTCATCTGGCGTAACTCTAATTGTAGATACTAATTCTGCCCGAATTTGCTGAATGAGTTCCTGCTCTTTCAGCTCAGTACCTCTTGCTTTTGGTGTAGACGTGGAAGTTCGAGCGATCGACATTATGGCTTATCCCTCTTGCACCAAGATTTATTTCTCAATATTCTCAGGCTATAACTGCACCCACGTTCATCAGCTTAAGAATTCTTGATAAAGAGGCGGAGACAAGGGAGCAGGGAGCGTAGCAGGGAGCTGAGGGAGCGCAAGGTTGCGCTCGGGAGCTGAGGAGCAATTACCAATTACCAATTACCAACTACCAACTACCAACTACCAATTCCCCACACCCCGTTCGCTGATAACTGAAAAAAGTGTCACTGGAGATGAGTTTAAGGGAGAGATCGTGAGTTATTTAAATTTGTAGATATACTCATAATGCCCTGTAAAAGCTGGGATGGTGCGTAATTCCGAATTCCGAATTCCGAATTCCGAATTCCCTCGCTTCTCATAACTCCTTCGCTGTCATATGCCCGTATACTGCACTCAAGGTCACGAAAACTTGCCTGAAAGTCGTTTTTGTATGCATTGCGGCGAGAAGCTGTCTCTAGCGTCGGGAAATGGCTTGTATTCAGGACAGATGTTAGGCGATCGCTACTCGATCGTACGTTTGCTAGCACAAGGTGGTTTTGGGCGCACCTATCTAGCGGAGGATACTAACCGCTTTCGCGAACTCTGCGTTTTGAAAGAATTTGCGCCGCAAGCACAGAGTAATACTCTTTTACACAAAGCAGCAGAATTGTTTGAACGGGAAGCGGGAGTTCTTTACAAATTGCAGCATCCGCAAATTCCCCGCTTTCGCGAATTATTTCGCGTCAAAATTGACAGTAAAGAACATTTATTTCTCGTCCAAGATTACGTAGAAGGGGAAACCTACCGTAGCCTGCTAGATGAGAGAATGCAGCAAGGAAAATTTTTTAGCGAGACAGAGATCGTTCATCTCTTGCAGCAAATTCTGCCTGTATTAGATTACATCCACAGTGTAGGAGTCATTCATCGGGATATTTCCCCAGAAAATTTAATTTTACGCGCTAGCGATCGCCTCCCAATGCTAATTGATTTTGGTGGTGTCAAACAAGTTGTTGCGACTGTTTCATCAGCTAAGTCTGGTAGGGGAATGCATACCGCTACGCTACTAGGAAAAGTCGGCTACGCACCACCCGAACAAATGCAGCAGGGGGTAGTTTATCCTCACAGCGATTTGTATGCCTTGGCTGCTACGGTATTAGTTTTACTTACAGGTAAAGAACCACAAGAATTAATCGACGATCGCCATCTTACATGGCACTGGCGGCGAGAAGTCAGTCTTACGCCAATGTTAGGGACAATGTTAGATAAAATGCTATCTTCTCGCCCTAGCGATCGCTATCATTCCGCACAACACGTTTTACACCTCTTACAGCAGCATAGCACTGCTGCAACACCTCTACCTACTCCCATGACAGTAGCAGTTAATAAGTCGCCAGTTGCCGTTGCTGTCAAGCCAGTTATTAATATTCCCCAACCAGTTATTAACATTCCAAAGCCAGTTATTAATTTTTCTCAGTTGGTTAACAATTTTCCCAAACCAGCAATTAATCTTCCGAAGCCAGTTATTAAAATTCCTAGCGTTACTTTTTTCAAAACCAAAAAAATTTGGTTTGCATTACCAATAGGAATTATATCTGCATATATGGGTTGGTTAGCAGTGAGTGGTTGGTTGCAATTTCAATCAAATCTAACTGAAAAGAAAGTACCTCAGTCGCCAAAAGTAGCCGCTAAACCTCAGTTTTCTGCTGCCGAACAACGTCGGAAAAATCAATTGCGCGATCGCCGCCAGCGAATGGGGATAAATAACAGATATTACATTGCTTTAGTAGACCAAGTGTTTTGGGAAAGATATCCTCAGTATAAAGGTCGTCGTCTCACGGCGAATCCAGAGGATGCAAAAATTAGGGCTGATTGGGATAATTTGGCGGCGGAATGTTTAGATTGGTTGCAATTTCTGCCCTCAGAAACTCGCAAGCGTTTGGGTAGTTACTCGCAAAAAGATCGATCGCGTTGGCAACAGCAATTGTATCAACTAAATCTAAGTAATAGAGTTTTATACGATTTAGCTGATGCTGCCTTTTTACAAATGTTTCCCCAACAGCGGGGACAAAATTTTATGAACAAACCAATTAATCAGGTTTGGTATGCGATCGCTGAGGAGAAGTTGCAAGCTATCCTGAAGGGAAACGCTTATGAGAAAATTGAGTTTGATTCTGGAACGAGTGAAAGACAAGTTAGTGGTAGGTTGAAGTCTGGCGAAGGCAAAACTTTTGTTGCCGAATTAACAGAAGAACAAGTGATGCAACTGGAATTGGAAGCCGATCCACAAGTATTAATTTCCGTGTATTCTCCTACAGGTAAAATTAAGCTGATGGAAGATTCTCGCGATCGCACTTGGGATGGAGATCTACCAGAATCGGGTTTTTACGAGTTTGTTATTGTATCTACTGCGTCTGGTAAGAGCGATTATCGGCTTAAACTAATTATTAGCGAATAGCAGTTTGTGTCCATGTCAATACAATTCCTTTGGCGATCGCTATTTCCTATTATGGCGATCGCGGGTAGTCTCTATATTATTGCTGGTTTGTTTCTCTACTTTCAACAAACGCGATTTATCTTCTTTCCTCGCGCTACTATTGATACTACTCCAGCAGCTTTTAATTTGGATTTTCAAGAAGTATGGTTGCCTGTAAAAATAGGAAATCGGGTAGAAAAAATGCATAGTTGGTGGATACCTGCCTCGACACCAAGTAACAGAGTATTACTATATTTGCACGGTAATGGAATTAATATCGGGGCAAATGTTGCTCATGCAAATCGATTTCATCGCATGGAATTTTCAGTATTACTTCCCGATTATCGCGGTTATGGTTTGAGTCAGGGTAATTTCCCTTCTGAATCGCAAGTTTATCAAGATGCACGAGTAGCTTGGGATTATTTAGTTAAGGAGAAAAAGATTCCAGCCAATCGGATTTTTATTTACGGACATTCTTTAGGTGGTGCAGTGGCGATCGATCTGGCGGTTAAGCAACCAAAGGCGGCTGGATTAATCGTCGAAAGTTCTTTTACTTCAGT
Source organism: Chroococcidiopsis sp. [FACHB-1243] (assembly GCF_014696895.1). Lineage (NCBI taxonomy): Bacteria > Bacillati > Cyanobacteriota > Cyanophyceae > Chroococcidiopsidales > Chroococcidiopsidaceae > Chroococcidiopsis > Chroococcidiopsis sp. [FACHB-1243]. Next base: position 183,669 of record NZ_JACJQX010000007.1, read on the forward strand.
GGCGGATATGGTAAATCATCAGCAAATTTATCGTATTTTCCCGATAGATTTACTGTTGCATCAGCGATTTGATTCTATTGATAAAGTAGGTTCTTTAGCTATGTCGGTATTGTTTATTCATGGTACTGCCGACTGGCAAGTTCCCGCTAGCATGAGTCAACAATTGTATCAAGCTGCACCGCAACCAAAGCAAATTTTTTTAGTTCCAGAGGCGGGGCATAATAATACTGCTGAGGTTGCAGGGAGTAAGTATTTTCAGGTGGTGCAGCAGTTTGTTCGGCAAGTAGAGAATGAAAATGTCGCGCATCAGCCGAAGGCGAAGCGAAGCGTTAGACGCAAAGGCGCAAAGGGTTACTAAGGGATTTTACGTTATTTGAAAGTATTAAGGGAGAGTTGGAAATGCAAGTTAAATTAAGCCAAATTGACATACAGCCAGGGCAAAAGGTTACTCTACGCAATATTAGCTGGAATGATTTTGAGCAGATATTAGCAGAGTTGGGCGATCGCCGTGCTTCTCGAATCGCGTATTATCAAGGAATATTGGAAATTATGGTTCCGTTGGCAGGACATGAAGATGGAAAAGAAATTACTGGAGATTTAGTAAAAGTAATACTAGAGGAACTCGATATTGAGTTCAGGAGTTTAGGTTCGACTACTTTTAAACGGCAAGTTATGAATGCTGGTGTAGAACCAGATGCTTGTTTTTATATTCAAAATGAAGCAGCAATTCGCGGCAAGGAGAGGATCGATCTGAATTTCGATCCTCCACCAGATTTAGCAATTGAAATCGATCTTACCAGCGATTCGGAGATTAAAAAGAATAGTTATGCAGCTTTAGGTGTTCCCGAATTGTGGATTTATGATGGGCGATCGCTCAAAATTTACTTATTACAAGATCGGCAGTATATTACTACAGAACAAAGTCAAATTTTTCCTAATTTGCCAATTTTAACAGCGATCCCTCAGTATGTAACTCAGAGTAGAGTAGAGGGAAGAAATGTGGCAATTAAGGCTTTTCGGAGATGGGTTATAGAATTTACGAGAACTCTTCCAAACAATTAACAATATGTTAAATTCCGCCTCGGAGAATGCAATAGACGTACCCTAACGTGCCTAAAATTGATATCCTATACTTCTGTCATAGCCACTGCGGGATGCTTCTATGTCTTTCGTCGGTCTACACATCCATAGCGATTACAGCCTACTTGACGGTGCAAGCCAGCTGCCGCAACTGGTAGATCGGGCGATAGAATTGGGTATGCCTGCGATCGCGCTTACCGATCACGGTGTCATGTATGGGGCGATCGAATTAATTAAAGTCTGTCGTAGTAAAAATATTAAGCCAATTATTGGCAATGAAATGTATGTCATCAACGGCGATATTGGAAATAAAGAACGCCGCCGAGTTAGAAAATATCATCAAGTTGTTTTAGCGAAAAATACTAAAGGCTACAAGAATTTAGTTAAACTTACGTCGATTTCTCACCTGAAAGGATTTCAAGGTAAAGGAATATTTGCTCGTCCTTGTGTAAATAAGGAGCTGTTACAACAGTACCACGAAGGCTTAATTGTTACTAGTGCTTGTTTGGGTGGAGAAATTCCCCAAGCCATTTTACAAGGTAAACCGGATGTGGCGCGAGAAATTGCTAAATGGTATAAAGATGTTTTTGGGGAGGATTATTATTTAGAAATTCAAGACCACGGTTCTCCTGAAGACAGAACTGTAAATGTAGAAATTATTAAGATAGCTAAAGAATTAGATATTAAATTTGTTGCTACGAACGATTCCCATTATATTTCCTGTTTTGATGTAGATGCTCACGACGCATTATTATGCATTCAAACTGGTAAGCTAATTTCCGAAGATAATCGGATGCGCTACAGCGGGACGGAGTATTTGAAGTCTGCTGAGGAGATGGCGCAATTATTTCGCGATCATTTGCCAGATGATATTATCCAAGAGGCGATCGCTACAACTTTAGAAGTTGCCGAAAAAGTCGAGCCATACCACATTTTAGGCGAACCGCGACTGCCTAATTATCCTGTTCCCGCCGGACATACAGCCGATACTTATGTAGAAGAAGTCGCTTGGGAAGGATTATTAGAACGCCTCAATCGTAAATCTCGCAATCAAATCGAACCAGTCTATAAGGAAAGATTGGAATACGAGTTGAAAATGCTTCAAAAAATGGGATTTTCAACTTACTTTTTAGTCGTTTGGGATTACATTAAATACGCTAGAGATAACGACATTCCCGTAGGACCAGGACGCGGTTCCGCTGCTGGCTCTTTGGTTGCTTATTGCCTACAAATTACTAACATCGATCCGGTACATCATGGCTTGCTATTCGAGCGATTTTTGAATCCAGAACGAAAGTCAATGCCTGATATTGATACCGATTTCTGCATCGAAAAACGCGATGAAGTGATTGAATATGTGACGCGGAGATATGGTGAAGATCGAGTCGCGCAAATTATTACATTTAACCGCCTCACATCCAAAGCTGTTTTAAAAGATGTGGCGCGAGTCTTAGATATTCCCTACGCCGAATCAGACAAAATGGCGAAATTAATCCCTGTGGTGCGGGGTAAGCCAACTAAATTGGCGGTGATGATTTCTGATGACACACCAGAACAAGAGTTTAAGGATAGATACGACAACGAACTCCACGTTCGCCGCTGGATTGATATGGCGATGCGAATTGAAGGAACGAACAAAACTTACGGCGTTCATGCAGCCGGAGTTGTGATTTCATCCGATCCGTTAGATGAAGTTGTTCCGTTACAAAGGAATAAAGAAGGCGATGTCATTACCCAATATTTTATGGAAGACATCGAAGCAATGGGATTGTTGAAAATGGACTTTTTAGGATTAAAGAATTTGACTTTAATTCAAAAGTCTATTCAACTGATCGAACAATATCGCCAAATAAAAGTCGATCCGTATGAAGTTACGGCAAATGAAAGAAAAGTACAGAAAATTTTAGCCAAAGGTGAAACTGATAAAATTCCTGAAGATGTAGAAAAAGCTTATAAGCTGCTAGAAGCAGGCGCGTTAGAAGGAGTATTTCAGCTAGAATCTTCGGGAATGCGTCAGATTGTTCGAGATTTAAAACCTTCTTGTATCGAAGATATTTCTTCTGTGCTAGCTTTATATCGACCAGGACCATTAGATGCTGGTTTAATTCCAAAATTTATTAATCGCAAACACGGTAAAGAAGCAATTGAAAACGAGCATCCCATATTAGAGCCAATCTTGCAAGAAACCTATGGAATTATGGTGTATCAAGAGCAAATTATGAAAATTGCTCAAGATTTAGCCGGATATTCCCTCGGACAGGCGGATTTGTTAAGACGTGCGATGGGAAAAAAGAAAACTTCTGAAATGCAGAAACAAAGAGAAATTTTTGTTGATGGTGCAGCAAGAAATGGAGTGAAAAAACAAATAGCTGAAGAGTTATTTGAGAAGATGATGAAGTTCGCGGAGTATTGTCTCAGCTACGATACTGAAATTTTAACTGTTGAATATGGAGCAATACCTATAGGTAAGATTATAGAGGAACGAATTGAATGCACGGTTTATAGTATTGATGCTAGCGGTTTTATATACACTCAACCTATTGCTCAATGGCATAATCGAGGACAACAAGAAGTATTTGAATATTGTTTAGAAGATGGTTCAATTATTAGGGCAACCAAAGATCATAAGTTTATGACATTGGATGGAAAAATGTTACCAATTGATGAGATTTTTGAACAAGAATTAGATCTAAAACAAGTTAAGTCAATCCAAAATCTGTAAAATGTTAGTGAGCTATCGGCAATTAAATTTACAACATAAACAACAAATAATAGATGCTTTTGTTGCAGGAATAGAGTGCAGAAACATTCCTAGTTATCTTGGTGTAAGTGAAAGAGCTGTTGCTAGAGTTCTTAAAGAAGCGGATATTAATACTAAGCGTCGAAATCGCTACACTTTGAATGAAGGGTACTTCGATGTAATTGATACTCAAGCTAAAGCATACTTGTTAGGTTTGATAGTAGCAGATGGGTGTGTTACTAAAACTAACTATATTGCTTTTGAATCAATCGATCGCGAACTGACAGAGCTACTTAGTCGAGAACTATTATGCTCTGGAAATATTAGAATTATTAAACCTCAAGGCTACGCTCCTCACTATCAAATCAACTTTTCTTCACGAAAAATAGCTACTGCTTTGTGCAACTATAGTGTGGTAACTGGGAGAATGTTTTCTGGTGCTTACTATTTTCCTGAATCAGAATATTTAGCTTCTTATGTATTGGGATATTTTGATGGAGATGGCTGTGCTTATGTAAACGAGGGAAGAAGTGGCGGACTTGTTTGTATTGTAGGTTCTTTCGAGTTCACAAGTGAGCTGGCTAGAGTTTTAGATATGGGTGTTGTAGAAGAACACGTCTCAGGAAAAGCTTATTATTGGAGAATTTACAGTCGTCAGAATATTCAAGCATTTTATAACTTCGTATATCAAAATCCATTATTAGGACTGAGCCGTAAAAAGCAGAAAATTGAGCAAATTCTGGGGAGTTATAGACGTGGTTAAGATAATTAGTCGGAAATCGTTAGGAATTCAGCCAGTATATGATATTGGGGTTGAACGAGATCATCAATTTATTTTAAAAAATGGATTAGTTGCTTCAAATTGCTTCAATAAATCCCATTCTACAGCTTACGGCTACGTCACATATCAAACTGCATATCTCAAGGCGAATTTTCCTGTAGAATATATGGCGGCGCTATTAACAGCTAATAGCGACAAAACAGAACAGGTACAAAAATATATTGCTACCTGTTTGAACATGAATATTCAAATCGAACCACCAGATATCAATCGCTCTGGTGTAGATTTTACACCAATAGAAAATAATATTTTATTTGGACTCTCAGCAGTTAAAGGGTTAGGCGGAGAAGCGATCGCCTCGATTTTAAAAGCGCGTTCGGACGGAGAATTTAAATCTCTAGCTGATTTTTGCGATCGCGTCGATTTACGTGCTGTAACTCGTCGGACAATTGAACCACTCATTTATTGTGGAGCATTCGATAAACTCGAACCAAATCGCCAGCAATTATTAAAAGATTTAGAACTAGTACACGATTGGGCGCAATCTCGTGCTAGAGATCGAGCGATCGGTCAATTTAGTTTATTTGACTTAGGGGGACTGACGGATACTAGTCAGTCGGAAAATAGCTTTGATTCAGCACCCAAAGCAACTCCAGTCGCAGATTTTCAACAATCAGAAAAGTTACGCAAAGAAAAAGAGTTATTAGGTTTTTACGTCTCCGATCATCCTCTTAAAGCAGTCAGTCAAGCAGCACAAATTTTATCTCCGATTAGCTTAAGCAATTTAGAAAATATTTCTAGCGAAATGCCTGTGAGTTCGGTAGTGATGCTAACTAGCATGAAACCCGTAACCACGAAAAAAGGCGATCGCATGGCAATTTTACAGTTAGAAGATTTGACAGGACAAACAGAAGCAGTTGTTTTTCCTAGAACCTACGAACGCATTTCCCATCTGTTAGAAGCAGATACCCGATTAATTGTTTGGGGTAAAGTCGATCGACGAGACGACAAAGTACAAATGATTATTGAAGATGTAGAACCAATAGAAAACGTCCGTTTAGTCATGGTAGAACTCGATCCCTTACAAGCTGGAAACATCCAGGAACAACATCGCTTACAAGAAATTTTGCAAAAGCAGGTAGAAGAGAAAGAAAAAGCGAGAATTCCCGTGTTTGCTATTATTCAAGATACCCGTAACCGTCAACTAGTACGCCTTGGACGCAGTTATTGGGTACAAGATAGTAGAACCGCTGTAGAAGCACTAAGAACCGCCAATTTTCCCGCGCACGTACAACCATTGTTAGTAGGTAATGGGTAATAGGTAATAGGTAATGGGGAAGTCAAAAGTTAAAAGTTAAAAGTCAAAACTATTGAACAAACCTCAACTAACAATTACCGATTATCAACTACTACAAATGACAAATGACAAATTACTGGCTATTTCAAGGAAACCCTAAATATTACCGAATTTTAGATGCAATTCGAGAATTAGAAACAATTCCGTGGCGGGTGACTCGCTATAGCAAAGAGATTGCTGTGGGTGATGGAGTTTTGGTGTGGATGGCAGGAGAAAAAGCGGGAATATATGCGATCGCGGAAGTTGCCGAACCCGTACAAGCTTTGACAGAATTACCCGATAAAGACTATTGGCTCGATCCGAGCAAAGCTGGTAGTAAACTCCACGTTAAAATCCGTTGTCTTCGCAGACTGCTGGGACAACCATTGAGGCGATCGGAACTGCTTTACGATCGCGTTTTAAGCAATTTACCTGTAATTCGCGCTCCTGGAATTAACTATAAAATCACATCAGAAGAATGGCAGCGAGTCCATCAATTAAAAGGATAATGATTTTAGTCAAGATTCTACAACAAACTGACTTTGCGATCGCTCGAATGCCCGTATAAGCCCGTTCGTGTAAGGCTTGAGAAATTTCTGCTCGCTCATCCAAGTGCGACTCATTATCTCTGCTACTAATAGAACGTTCCACACAGCGGTCATTTCCCAAGTCGCGCCCACCCGTGGCATGACCATTGTACACAAACGCACTAGCTCATCTTCAATTGGAGCCAAGTTACCCTGCAACACGCAAAGCCACAAGTATGCTTGAAACATATCTAAGTCTCGGAGGCACGAATGCTTCACGCTAGGATGATCCAATCTTCCCCGCCGTGTGGTGATTTTGGGAAACTGTCGCAGGAGATTCATGTAAACCCGATGAGAAATCGCCTCGACTTCTGGTAGCATGTGTTGAACGACTCTGGTTCTACTCTAGTTTGTGTTTTTGTAAACGCGGGAAGATAGAAGCTATTAGGTTATATAGGATCGAGAACAGAGCAAGCTGGAGGATGTCTTCCAATG
>NZ_JACJQX010000070.1:0-15478 GCF_014696895.1 Chroococcidiopsis sp. [FACHB-1243]
ATCTCTGCTCGATCTTTGACTTTTTGTGGTACATCCGCAGTTCTCAAGTTTAATAGAGTTTTGTCTTGCTCACGAGTCAGAAATACCCTTAAACGAGCGCCCATTTTACTCGCTTCCCTAATACATTTGTTCTGCGTCTTTTCCAGATTTATCTATCTTTACATAGTTTGGTTTTTTCATGACAGCTTACTTAGAAGACATCGAAAATTACTACAGCCAAATCCACTTCTGGGAAACCGTACCTAACTACGATGACTGGGTAGCCTTGTGGAATGAGTTTCGCGGACAGTAAAAATGAAAGAACGATGGCTACGCCATCGTTCTTTCATCCTCTAAGGTACGGGAATCCTACCTCAGTGACAGGTTAGGGCTGGGTTAGAAGCGATAAATTAGTAAATGTAGTTGGTGCAAAGCAAATAGCTAGCACGGTGTCAGAATTAAACGCTATAAGCAACTGCAAATCATTTGGAGTTATTACTAAGGGCAAATCGTATTACCCTAAAGGAAATAAACCAAAGTCAATATTGTTTTTCGGGCAGTGAGATATGCGTAATAAACTGCTTTCAGTCATGAAACCGTTGATAAAATCTTTGTTCGTATTCGGTCTAATCGCTACTTTAGCGTTTGGTCATGTGGATAGTGCGTTAGCAGCTAGTGGCGGTCGGATTGGTGGTGGCTCTTTTAGAGCGCCTAGCCGTGGCTACTCTACTCCTAGAACCTACGCTCCTGGTGGTGGTGGTGGCTACTACGCACCCTATCCTGGTGGCGGATTTGGATTTCCTTTCTTGTTTCCCTTCTTTGGCATCGGCGGCGGCTTTGGTGGCTTGTTTACGATCCTGATCTTTTTTGCGATCGCCAACTTTATGTTACAAGCCTTCCGGCGTGCTAGTAGTGGGGGTAGCGTAGAGGAATTAGAATACGATAGTAATCCTACTGTCAGTGTCACTCGCGTACAAGTCGGTTTGTTGGCTGAAGCAAGAGGCTTACAGGCTGAACTTAACCGGATTGCCGAACTCGCCGATACTAACTCGCCTGAAGGTAGAGTACAAGTACTGCAAGAAGCTTCTTTAGCGCTGTTACGCCACCCCGAATATTGGGTTTATGCTGGTGGTAATACTCAGCAATCTCGCTTGACGGGTGCAGAAGCTGAATTTAACCGTTTATCCTTGGCAGAACGTAGCAAGTTTAGCGAAGAAACTCTTTCCAACGTCAATAATCAGCTCAAGGCTGCCACGCCTAAAGCAGAATTACCAGCAGGTGACGGATCGGGTAATGGCGATTTAGCCGTGAAAGATCCTGGTGAATACATCGTCGTCACTCTGATTGCAGCGACTTTGGGTAAATTGCAAATACCAGCAATCAATAGTACTGACGATTTGCGTCAAGCTCTACGTCAGTTTGGTAGTATTCCTAGCGATAAACTCTTGGCGATTGAAGTGTTATGGACACCTCAAGCTGAAGGTGACACCCTCAGTTCTGATGATGTTCTAGCAGAATATGCAGATCTGAAACTGGTCTAGCTAAAATACCAAAGCGATTATTTTCTAAATAGTAGGGGCGCACGGCTGTGCGCCCCTACTATTTATATTTATACCAATTTACTCTTTAACTACGACAAAAGAGATCCCCCCAACCCCCCTTATTAAGGGGGGTTGGGGGATCTTCCGTAGCATAGTTCTATTGAATAGTATTAAATATAACTCTCGATAAATGCGATCGCCTCTGTTAGTCCAGCCTGAGTTTTCAGATTCGTAAAAATAAACGGTTTATCGCCGCGCATTTTCTTCGCATCTCGTTCCATAACGCTTAAATCGGCTCCAACATAAGGAGCGAGATCGGTTTTATTAATCACTAACAAATCCGATTTGGTAATCCCTGGTCCACCTTTACGGGGAATTTTATCACCTGCTGCAACATCAATCACGTAAATTGTCAGGTCTACTAACTCAGGACTAAAAGTAGCTGCGAGGTTATCACCACCACTTTCTAGAAATACTAAGTCCAGATTGAGAAATTTTTGTTCTAACTGTTCGATCGCGGCTATATTCATTGAAGCATCTTCGCGAATCGCCGTGTGCGGACAACCGCCAGTCTCTACACCTAAAATGCGATCGCTTGAGAGTGCTTGAGCGCGTACCAAAAACTGAGCGTCTTCTTGAGTATAGATATCGTTTGTCACTACTGCAATATTATATTGCTGACGCAAGTGCTTGCACAGCGCCTCGACTAAGGCTGTTTTCCCCGAACCGACAGGACCAGCTACACCAACTCGGAATGCAGTCATAGGTAAGTCAAAAGTGAAAAGTTAAAAGTCAAAAGTTTAGGATGGACAATGCCTATCTCACTATGACAATTTCATTTTAAAATTAACTATTAATACTACCATCTGGCATTGTCGCACCGTGTAAGGTTGCACCCGTGAGGTTGGCGCTACTGATTTCGGCTTTAAATAAGTTAGCGTTATCTAAGTTCGCATCGGTTAAGTTTGTTCGTGCCAAAAAGCCTTCAATTAACGAGCTATCAATTAAAATTGCTGCTAGTAAGTTAGCTCGACTGAAATCGACTCGATTCATTCTAGCTTTGGTCAAGTTAGCATAGCTGAGATTAGTTTTAGTCAGTTTACTATCAGGTGCGATCGCATGGCTTAAATTGGCGCGGGTTAGATCTGCTTCATTCATTAACACTCGTTCTAGTTTAGTATTACTTAAGTTTGCTTCTCTCAAAATTGCCCGATCTAAATTTGCATCGCTGAGAAATGCATCGGCTAAATTTGCCTCACTTAAATTAGCGCCGTATAGGTTAGCACCTCGCAAATTGACTTCAACTAAATTAGCACAGCGCAGGTCAGCTCCAGACAAATCTACACCTACCATATTTGCACCTCGCAAATCAGCTTGAAATAGTCTTGCACTGCGTAAATTAGCTGCATATTCTTTTTGTTCTTGTCTGAGGTTAGCACCGCGAAGACAGACACCTGTTAAGTTAGCACCACTCAAATTGGCATTACGTAAATCTGCATCGATCAAATTTGCATCGAGTAAATTAGCTAGCCTCAAATCGGCACTGCGCAGATCCGCACCTTGTAGAATTGCTCCATGTAAATCGGCATCGTGTAACTTGATTTCACGTAAATCGGCTTGCGTTAAGTTAGCGCCACTTAATTTTGTGCTACTTAAATTAGCCTTATGTAACTGCGCTCTATTTAAATAAGCAAAAATTAGATTAGCACTACGTAAATCGGTTTGACTCAAATTAATACTAACGAGATCTGCACCGAATAAATTAATTCCTTTTAATTCTAAACCGCTAAAATCAATTTCTCCACTTGTATAACGTTGTATAAGTTCATTAGCATCCATAAATTAGGTATAGCAAATATTGTGAATTCTATAATCAAAATCAAAACTCAAAAATTAACACATGGGCTTAAGCGCTCGACTAATAATATTAGCGATCGCCAGGTATTCGGGCGGTTTATTCAGTTTTCGAGCCGTTGAATTAAGGATATCAACCAAAGCTTCAAAAGATTGACAGGTATCAGTTATAGTACGAATTAACTCATATAGCTCTGTACTGCGTAAAGCAGTCCAATCTTGCTGACTCCAATCAAATTGATGCTCTACTGCCGAAAATAATAATATTTTTGCTTGTAAGGGATTAGCTTGAATCATTACCTTGTGACGGATTTCAAATGGCTCAACTTTTTTCTGAGTTGGTATAGATGCTGTTGGAATAAGATCTGGAATCACAGGAGCTTCTTGACGAACCGTCGTGACTAACGGAACAGTAATTAGATCGGACTCAGAACTTAGTTTAATTTTTTGAAAATCGTATAGAACTTTTGCTTCGGTAATAATCGTGCTAGCAACACTTAAGTACTGCTCTGGCTTATTTAAAGTTTGTGCCATTCTATAGATACTTTTCTTTAGACTCTCAATGTCTGAATAAATAGTAAATAATTCTCGAACTAGATCGGTCAAACTTATACTATCTAACTGATTTTGGTCTCTAGCCCAAACTTGTTTTGCTACGTAGAAAACTAGTTTTTTAATTCGGGCTGAGTCTTCATTTTGCTCTAAAGATTGTACGACTTGAGTGAATAAGGACGAGTTTTCCATAGCTCGAGCAGCGCGATCGCTCCAGTTTATACTGTTCCCGTGATAAGAAAGCACGATCGTAACACAACCTAAACGCATCATAAGGATTAAGATCGCGATGGAGTCCCGCACGCATCTCGTTCATGACAAAATCTCGTATTCGTGCTGCTAAACCAGACACACAACCTCACTTTGACTACTTTTACGACAAACCGGGTAGTCTACCAGGAACTTTGAATATTGTGGTTGACGCTCAACCACCAGTTATCGTCTTAATTGACTACAACGAAGCAGACGCAACACGCCAAACCTTAGCCACACCAGAAGAATGTCTTCCCTATCTGGACACCGAATCTGTCTCCTGGGTTGACGTGCAAGGCTTAGGTAGCGAAGATATCTTACAAAGATTGGGACAAGTTTTTAATCTACATCCATTGGTTTTAGAAGATATCGTCAACGTGCCGCAACGTCCCAAAGTAGAAGACGATTACGAAGACCATTTAGTTATCATCGCACGGATGGTGATCCCAAAAGAAAGTGGTGGTTTTCATAGCGAACAAGTCAGTTTTATTTTAGGAAAATACTACTTACTCACAGTTCAAGAGGAACCAGAACACGACTGCTTTGAACAGGTACGCCAGCGAATTCGTTACAACAAAGGTAGCCTCCGCAAGCTGGGAGCAGATTATCTAGCCTATACGCTCATAGATTCAATTATTGATGGCTTTTTTCCCGTACTGGAAGCTTACGGAGAACAGATTGAAGATTTAGAAGACGAAGTTGTTACTAAACCAACGCGGCAAACTTTAAATAAAATCTATCGCGTCCGGCGAGAGTTACTCAGCTTGCGGCGGTCAATTTGGCCTCAACGAGATGCGATCGCCATGCTGATCCGCGATGATAATGACAGTTTAATTAGCGATCGCGTCCAAGTCTATTTACGCGACTGTTACGACCATGCCGTACAAATTTTAGACATGGTAGAAACCTATCGCGAATTAACTTCTGGTCTAATGGATGTCTACCTATCAGCCGTGAGTAACAAAATGAATGAGATCATGAAGTTGCTGACGGTAGTTTCTTCTATATTTATTCCTCTAACTTTCATTGCTGGGGTCTACGGCATGAACTTTAACACGGAAAAATCTCCCTGGAATATGCCGGAATTAAATTGGTACTGGGGATACCCACTATGCCTGATGTTAATGGCAGCAACCGCCGCCGGACTCGTCTATTTCTTCTGGCGGCGAGGTTGGTTTGAAAACTTCTCTGATGTCAAGGATAGAACTACTAGTACATCAAGAAGAAGCTAAGGTCAGTTATCAGTTATCCGTGACCACCAACCACCAACCACCAACCAACAACTACCAACTACCAACTACCGATCGCCACTCTACGACTACACTAGATCTAGAGAGAGTAGGCGCAGGCAGTTGCAGCCAGCTTTTACAGCTGGTCTGAGGAAAGTCTGGACTCCCGAAAGACCAAACTTGCTGGGTAACGCCCAGTGCGAGCGATCGTGAGGATAGTGCCACAGAAAGATACCGCCAATTGGTCATCGGTCAGTAGTCATTCGTTATTTGTAAATAGCTAATGACAAATGACAAATGACGATTTGGTAAGGGTGCAAAGGTGCGGTAAGAGCGCACCAGCAGCATCGAGAGGTGCTGGCTCGGTAAACCCCGGTTGGGAGCAAGGTCGGAGGAACTACGGTTGGTCTTTTCCCAGTTCCGCTATTGGTGTACCGCTAGAGGTGTCTGGTAACAGGCATCCCAGATAGATAACTGCCTTCTGCTTGTAGAGACGCGATCGCGTTGATGCAGCAGAAAACAGAATCCGGCTTATGTCCTGCTCTCTCTTCAAACCTACGCCCTATAATGGCTATGCTGTCAGATTATCTCAAACTTGGATTGCCAAGTACTGACGAACTCCCCTGTTCGGACGATGCACCAGTGGATAACGAAGACCAAAATTTTCTGCCCAATATTCTCCTATTTTTGCTGAATTCAATTTGGGTGAATCGCACTGATTGGTATTTTGGTGTAGATATGGCGGTGTATCACACTACAGGAGTTAACCCACGAGTACCTGTAGTTCCCGATGGTTTTTTGAGTTTGGGAGTCGAACGTAAAAAAGGCGGAAAATCCCGTAAAAGTTATGCCACATGGGAAGAAAATGGGGTAGTTCCCATCCTTGTCTTAGAGATGGTATCTCATACGTTAGGGGGCGAATACGACGAAAAGCTAAATATCTACGCTAAACTCGGCGTGCTGTATTACGTCATTTACAATCCTGAATATTGGCAACGGGATCGACACCAACCATTTGAAGTACATAAATTAGTGGATGGTAGTTATCAATTACAAATTGGCGAACCTCTATGGATGCCAGAAGTGGGATTAGGGATCGGTAGATGTCAAACTTTAGTTGCAGGGCTTCAACAAGAGATCCTATCTTGGTATGACCAACGGGGCGATCGCTATTTAACTGCCGAAGAAGTTGCCGAACAAGAACGCCTTCGCGCCGAACAGCTAGCACAATATCTGCGATCGCTTGGTATCGATCCCAACAACTTACCTAGTAATGATTCCTCAAATTCGTAACTAGACACTGAGATAGATGTAATTATTAATGCTTTGCTGCTAAAGAACTTACATGAGTTCTACTACGTACCATGACACAACAGCTGACGAGGCAAGACCCCTCAACTTGGGTGGAGCGACTGGCAAGATTTGGTTATGCAGCTAAGGGAGTGGTTTACGGTATTGTCGGATTATTGGCAGCACAAGCGGCTCTTGGCGCTGGGGGAAAAACGACAGATAGCGAAGGAGCCTTACAAACTGTATTAACTCAGCCATTCGGAAAATTTTTACTAGCCGCGATCGCTCTTGGTTTACTCGGATACGCGCTTTGGCGATTCGTCCAGGCAATTAAAGATCCCGAACACAAAGGCACAAATGCTAAGGGAATTTTTCAGCGACTTGGTTATGCAATTAATGGTGTTATCTACGCTAGTTTAGCTTTTACTGCCGTTCAATTAGTTGCTGGAACTGGCGGTGGAGGCGGGGGTAATTCTACACAAGATTGGACGGCAAGGCTACTTTCTCAACCTTTCGGACAATGGTTAGTTGGAACTGTAGGTGCATTTATTATTGGTATGGGTTTCTATCAGTTTTATCGCGCTTTTAAGGCTAAATTTCGTAAAGAAATGGATTTGCATCAATTAAGTGAAACTGGGGAAAAGTGGGTATTAGGTATTAGTGCATTCGGTACGGCAGCAAGGGGAGTCGTATTTTGCGCGATCGGCTTTTTTCTGATCCAAGCGGCAAGAAATAATAACCCTAACGAAGCAAGAGGACTTGGTGAGGCACTACAGGTATTATCCCAACAACCTTTTGGTAAGTGGATTTTAGGAATTGTAGCTTTGGGATTAATTGCTTACAGTATTTATATGGTGTTGCAAGCACGGTATCGTAAATTGAAAACAAATTAAATCGTGAGTGAAATACGAGGAATTTGGATTACTAATACCGATAGTGCGGTTCTTGACTCTCAAGCTAATATTGCCGAGGCGATGAATTTCTTGGCAGAGACGGGATTTAATGTGGTGTTTCCCGTTGTGTGGAGTAAAGGAGCTACAGTTTATCCCAGTCAAGTGATGCGATCGCAGTTTGGCTTGGCGATCGATCCGCGCTACACTGGACGCGATCCGTTAGCCGAACTGGTAGCTGAAGCAAGACGAGTCGAACTGAAAGTTATTCCCTGGTTTGAATATGGCTTTGCTAGTTCCTACAATCAAAACGGAGGACGGTTATTAGCAAAAAAACCGGAATGGGCAGCCCGTGATTGTAACGGTAATCTACTGAAAAAGAATGGTTTCGAGTGGATGAATGCCCTCGACTCCCAAGTACAAGATTTTTTGCTGAGTCTAATTTTAGAAGTTGTCAATAATTACGATATAGATGGCATTCAAGGCGACGATCGCATTCCTGCTATGCCGTGTGAAGGCGGTTACGACGCGGGAACTGTAGCCCGCTATCGCCAAAAATTTCGCCGTCAACCCCCCTCAAACCCCCAGGATCGCCGCTGGCTGCAATGGCGGGCAAATATTTTGACTGACTTTCTCGCCCGTCTGAATCGAGAAGTCAAAGCCGTTAATCCCAATTTACTCATATCAATGGCTCCTAGTATCTACGACTGGGGTTATAAAGAATATCTGCAAGATTCTCAAACTTGGCTGCAACGAGGATTAGTCGATCTACTCCACCCCCAAGCTTATCGGCGCGATTTCAACAGCTACAAACAAATTATCGATCGCCTTGTCACAGAACAAACCCCACAACAGAGATCGCGAGTCGCTCCTGGTGTTTTACTCAATATTAGTTCGTACCGCATGACTCCTCAATATTTATCGCAGGCGATCGCCCACAATCGTTATTGCGGTATCAATGGAGAAGTCTTTTTCTTTTACGAAGGCTTGCGATCGGATAATCATGCTTTAGCTAAAGTTTTACGTAACGGTGCTTATGCGAAATCTGCTGCCTTTCCCTCTGTTGCCAACCTTGCCCAGCCCCAGCCTGAGAACGCTGGTTCTTCGGTAGCTAGAGGAATTCAGAATTTATTCAAATTGTGGCAAAATCGCTTTTAAAGACAAATTATCTGTAGGGGCGCACAGCTGTGCGCCCCTACTAACAACCGCGATTTCACCCAACACAAAACGGTAATAAATAGGGATAAATGGAATATCAATTACAAGTAAAACAAAATATTGCCACGCTCAAACACGATTTACCAACTCTGTTTGAACGAGATATTTCCTACGATATCTATACACAAAATATTTACTTTCAAGATCCAGTCAACAAATTTAAATATAAATTCAATTATCGAATTATTTTTTGGACATTACGATTTCATGCCAAATTGTTTTTTACAGAAATCTACTTCGACGTACACGACATACATCAAAAAGATGAACAGACAATTCTAGCAACTTGGACTGTTCGAGGAGTATTGCGCGTACCTTGGAAAGCTAAAGTATTTTTTAACGGCTATTCCAACTACAAATTAAATGACAATGGCTTAATTTACGAACATATCGACACCTGGGATCGCCCACCAAAAGAAATATTACAGCAGTTTTTTCGACGGTAAAAAATTGGACGGTGTATCATCCACACACCCTACAAACCACTGTTGTGCGTTCAGTATAAAGAACTCTTGACAATACTCGTCCGCTATAGCTGACTAATTATCCTTCCAAAGACATTTCTGTTGATGTGTGGATAATCTCGGCATCATGGTAAGTAAATCTTTTTGCGGTAGAGAAGACTTGCAGTAATAGGGATATTTTGGTTCTCGCGAACTGTAATCGTAAAATAGAGCAAATCGATCGCTATTCTCCGGCACTTTGCCTCGGTGGAAAATACTGCCAGTATCCACTAAAATTACCGTACCAGCCGCACCAGTGCATGAGATCCATTCAGATTGAGGAATAATTGGTTCTACAGTCTTATCTTGTAGATAGCCGTGTTTGTATCCTAACGAATTAGATAAAAGCGCAGTCAAAGGTTTAGAAATGTATTGAAAAGGACCGTTACCCGCGCTGACATCATGTAAGTAAATGATGATTTTAAAAACACAGCGATCTTCTGTGTCTATGTGCCAAAGTCTTGATTTAATTTTGACATCATTTGCTAAATCTTTCCGAAAGTATACACCGTGATATGCGATCGGTAGACCAATGTAATTCTCGGTAATATCCAGCAATCTATCTTCTAATCCCCAGAGAAAAAGCTCTGGATGTTCTATAATTTGTGCGTTGCTGGCGTGAAGGGCAAATTCTTGTTTGTTGCTGGGTAAAACGTTCCGTAAGGTTGGCAGTATTTTTTTTACAGATGCCAGAACTGAAGGTGTAGAAGAAATATTTAATTCTTCTAAGGAAGTAATAACAATTCCTTCTTGTTTGAGTGTCTTAACAATCTGAGAGTCGTTGGGAGTAAGTACGGGTAACTTATGAGTATGCTGCTCAACTGCCTCTTTATAAGCAAGTTCTGAGGGAATTGTAAATACTGGAGTATCAAAAATCTTTCTTAAGATTTTATTACGTACTTGATGTATTCTTTTTGTTATGAGCATCTCAGTTACTTATACGCTTACTCTAGATTTAAAAGTGTTTGTTTAACAGGGCTAATTGATTACTTCTATATTATGTATAAATTCTAACATACACCTAAACTACCTCTTTGGATAGAGTGACGAGATAAAATGAGTGTAAATTTAAGTTGAAGAAACGATGAAGTGCTTGACGATCGCCGCTCTAGAATCGAGTGGAGAATGCAAGTGAGAGCGATCGATGCTTACTTTTGCTGTACTCGCCGTGAACGAGACTTTGTGTGAATGGAAGTCATGCGCGCTTGCTAGAGGTGGACTCAGTTAAAATACTGTTTGTCATAAGCAAATTCCGCGAAATATAGCTCAATTTCACCTAAATGTAATATATTGTTACGGATGACTTGTGGATATTAGCAAAACATCGCGTCATCTACTGTACCGTTAAGCTCTGCGATCGCTAATTTTACGATTCGTTAGCAGAAGAAACTTTTTGAACAATGCTTTCTCTCTGTGGCGGTTTAATTAACCAACGCTGGCTAATAGCCACGAACAACACGGTTAACCCCTGAATCGCAAAAACAATCGTTACGGGAACACCTGCGCTGCGTTGCATCACATTTGCGCCGCTACGGAGGGCGCTAAAAAATAGAGAAGTGAGAACAACTCCGAGAACGCTACCGCGACTCAAAAAAGCGATCGCGATCGCATCGAAACCATAACCGGGCGAAACTTGCTCGAACAAACGAAATTTCAACCCCATCACCTCCGATGCACCAGCCAACCCCGCCAAACCACCTGCCAGCGCCATGACGAGCATGATGGTACGTTGTACTGATATACCACCATAACGGGCTGCAACTGGGTTCATCCCCACAGCGGCGGTACGATAACCGAAAGGCGATCGCTGTAACAATACCCATAACACCCCAGCCGCTACGAGTCCGACTAAAATTCCTGCATGGGCTAAACTGCCTGGTAGAATAATCGGCAATTGGGCAGAACGGGCAATGATGGGAGAATAAGGGCTAGGTGCATTGGGAGCCATTAACGGTCCCTGAACGAGGTAACTGACTAAGTTGAAAGCAATATAATTGAGCAACAGCGTAGTAATGACTTCATTGACTCCCCGTACTGCTTTCAGATAACCAGGAATTAAACCCCAAATTCCCCCAAACAGAAAACCCGCTAGTAGTGCTAAAGGGACGTGAACTAATGCAGGTGTACCTTTGATAGATAATCCTGCGATCGCGCTACCTAAAGCTCCCAGATAAATCTGTCCTTCGCCACCAATATTAAATTGTCCGGCTCGTAAAGCGACTAGAACCCCTAGACTTGTTAAGAGTAGGGGAGCCATTTTTGTGAGCGTATTACCAAAACCGAAATAAGTAGAGAGGGATTCTTGAAATAGAGCTGTATAAGCTGCAATGGGATTCGCGCCTGCAACTAACATCAATCCCGCACCTACAAGTAACGCTGAAGCGATCGCGACTACTGGAGGTAGCAAGGATGGAATAATTGCCAGTACTTGCCTAAATATCTTCTGCAATTTTAAAATTAATCTTTATTTTAAGTTTGTGAGGTGCGTTAACAAGGTAACTTACCCTACATCTTACTAACTCGAAGCACTGGTGTAAAACCGTAAGGCAAACCGCCAAAATACAGTAGCGATCGCAAATAAAAATAGCGCCAATACTCCCGCACCAATTACCCAGCCTAACTGAACTCTTCCTAACATTGTCTCGGCTGGAACTGTGGTAAGAAAAGCGACGGGAACGACAAAGGTAAAGAAGAAACGATAGGCAATTGGATAAGCTACCATTGGATATCGCCCTGCTTCTAATAATCCTCGTAATACCTCGGTGACGTTATAAATCTTGACAAACCAAATACTTGTCGCCCCTAGCATAAACCACAAACTGTAGAGGCTGATAAAACCAAAGATTAACGGAATAGTACTTAGTAAATAGTCACCAATCGTTAAACCGAGTAGACTACCAGCATAACCAACGATCGCTGCACCAAAGAGAATATCGGGAACTCCCCAAGGGGAAAGGGTGTGGGTAGAAAGCCAAAATTGGCTGTTAATTGGTTTTAACAACACAAAATCCAACGTTCCTTGTTGAACGTAGGTAACAATTCTGTTGAGATTAGGTGAGAGAAACGTACTGGAAAAGCCTTGGAGTAAAGTAAAAACTCCCAAGACGATTAAGGCTTCTTGCCATTGCCAGCCCTCAAAAGTATAACCAGTACGGTAGAAGAGGAAAAGCCCGAATAAACTGCCTGCAAGATTGCCAAGGCTGGTGAGGGTTGCTAAAACAAAATTAGCGCGGTATTCTAACTCAGCCGCGATCGCAGCACTCCACAACAACTTAATTACATCTAAGTATCGATTCACGTTCAGGCTGTTATCGATCGTCATTCCTAATTCTAAACGAGATATTCCTCCTTATCTGCGATCGGATAATCCATGTCCACCCAGATCGACGAAATCTGGTAAACTCATCATTTTTGTTGCGTGTTGAGAATTATTTTCCAATAAATCGACGTGATGAGTTTCCATCAAATCGATATGACGTGTTGGCATGTGTTGTTTCGATCTGCGCGAAGAACGGCTACCTCTAATCTCAAAATACTGTAGAGTCTTAGCAGCTTCAGCATCCGCCGGACGCGAGAAGAAATAACCCTGTCCGTAATCGCATCTTAAGGCTTGCAATTGATACATTTGCTTTTTCGTTTCTACCCCTTCAGCAACCACATTGATGCCCAAGTTCCACGCCATAGAGACGATAGTACGGATCATCTCAATTTTTTCTGGATCGCAATCAATATCGTTAACGAAAGAGCGATCGATCTTCAGCGTATCTATGGGTAGGCGGTGGAGATAGCTGAGGGAAGAATAACCCGTGCCAAAATCATCGATCGCCAATTGAATTCCCAAAGTCTTCAACTGCTGCAAAATAGTAACCGCAGCATCAACATTATCCATCAGTACACTTTCAGTAATTTCTAACTTCAAGCTACTGGGAGAAAGTCCAGTTTTGTGCAGAATTTGTTTAACTTCTCGCGCCAGATCGGGTTGCGTCAATTGCTTGCCAGAAAGATTGACATTCACTGTTAATCGAGAGTCAACTACAGAATGCTGTTGCCAAGTGCGTAACTGCTGACACACTTGTTCGAGTATCCACCAGCCAATCGGGACGATCGATCCAGTTTCTTCGGCTACAGGAATGAATTCTGCGGGTAATACCCAGCCTCGTTGGGGATGCTGCCAACGAATTAATGCTTCAAATCCAGCAACTCGACCGCTGTTGAGCGAGACAATCGGCTGGTATACTACCATGAACTCTTTGTGTTCTAGCGCCCGCCGCAGGTCAATTTCGAGCTGCATTCTGGCGATTGCTTGGCTGTGAATGGCAGGTTCAAAGACTTCCGATCGCGCTTTTCCCATAGCTTTAGCACGATACATGGTCATATCGGCATCTCGCAGCACGTCTTCCGAATGCTCGTACCCGCTATGACTTAAAGCAATCCCAATACTAGCGGTGCAAAAAACTTCATTGCCTTTGAGGTTGAAGGGGGTTGACAATTCTCGATGAATTTGCTCTGCAATCTGCCGAACTCGCAGAGCGTCGCAATTTTCCAGCAGGATTGTAAACTCATCTCCTCCTAACCTAGAGAGAGTGCTACTGGATGGTAAGCACGCTTTTAAGCGAGTTGTAATCTCCAAGAGGAGGCGATCGCCCATAGCATGACCTAAACTATCGTTGACGACTTTAAAGCGATCGAGATCTAAAAATAGGAGGGCAAATTGAGATTTCGGGTCTTGTTTTGTTTGGTGAATCGCTTTTTCTAATTGCTCCATGAACCAGAGGCGATTTGGTAGACCTGTTAATCCATCGTGGAAAGCATCGTGCAGTAATTTCGCCTCAGCTGCCTTTTGTTGAGTAATATCAGTTTGAGAACCAGCCATGCGGTAAGGTTTGCCTTCAGAGTCGCGCACGGCTAGCCCCCGACAAAGCATCCAACCGTAGCTACCATCCTGACGCAATAACCGATATTCAGTTTCAAAATGGTTGGTTAACCCCGCTAAATGGGCGCTTAATTTTCCTTGGAACTGAGCTTTATCTTCAGCATGTATGCGATCGAACCATTCTGCTAAAGTATTACCTACTTTTTTCTCCTCGTAGCCCAACATCGATTTCCAACGAGGAGAATAATAAATATGATGACTTCTGATACTCCAGTCCCACAAACCATCGTGAGCGCTCTGAGCGATTAAAGCATAACGTTCGCGGCTCTCTTGTAGTGCTTTTTGTGCTTGGTGAAGTTCGTTAATTTTTGTTTGTAATTCGCGATTTGATCGCGCCAATTGCTTGTAAAGTTGAGTTTGGTGTAAAAGTCGGCGAACTCGCTGCCGTAAAACAGCCCAGTGAATTGGTTTTGTCACAAAGTCGCTTGCACCAGCGCGGAAGGCGCGATCGACTGATTCTTGGTCTTCCAGAGCCGTGATAATTAAGATAGGTGCGTGTTTGGAGCGAGAAAGAGCTTGTAGCTGACCGCAGCAAGTAAAGCCATCCATCACGGGCATGAGTGCATCGAGCAAGACCAAATCTGGCTGAAATTGAGTATACGCCTCTAACGCTTGTTGTCCGTTTACCGCTTCTATTACCCTGTAGCCATCCTTCTCCATTGCTTGACGCAGTAAAATCCTCATGGTTCTATCGTCGTCCACCACGAGGATTAAGGGTGTAGTTGAAGAGACGGGGTTAGAGTTCATAGTGACGAACACCCATAAGAAATGAGAAAGGTTAGTAGAGTTGCAGTAGAAGAGAAAGACTTTTTGCACTGCCAACTGTCTGGTGTTGCCAGTACTTTAATTGCCAGTATTGCTATTGGCAATCGCTTTGAGAGAATCAATCGCAATCGATGCAGCACTTGAAGTCTGAATAGAAAACTATGAGTCACATATTCTACCGAGCCGCAAAGTCTGCTGGATCTCGTAGCTTCACTATGGACTACCTTTGGCAGCTTTCACATCGAGTAAATCACGCAATTTTGTCCCATTCTTATAAATTTTTCATAAAGAAAAACAGTTGCAAGTCGCAATTCACTCGCCACTGATAACTGACAACTGATATAGGACTCATATTTGATTTTGAAATCTACGTAGTGGTGTGGCAAGGCTAAAATAGTGCAATAAGACAGGCGGAAAATGGGGGTAAGCTGATGGGTAAAGGTCGTAGAGATAAAGTGCTTTTAAATACACA
>NZ_JACJQX010000071.1:0-15144 GCF_014696895.1 Chroococcidiopsis sp. [FACHB-1243]
TTCGTCTGGTGCGATGGCTGATGACTCATTTCGATGTATTTGCCGCTCATAGAGCTAAATCTGGCTTCATTTGGGCATAGAAAACTTTAAAGTCCCACTAATTGCGATCGCGGCAACTATTGAAGCAATACGTCAAATTGACACAAACGTTCATTTTCACGTTTTTGGACTTTGCAGCCCCAGATATGCTAGGGCATTCAACCAGCTAGGAGTCAGTTTCGACGGCTCCACCTACGCCAAAGAAGCATTCATAGCTCGCAACTTCTTGATGAATGAAGGTGGTAGGCTCGTTCGCTATCCTGTTGCTAGTAACGATACTAAGGCGATCGCCCCCAGATGCTGCTGTCGTGCCTGCAACATTTTAGGCGAAGATCGGATTGACCCCAGATATTACGGCAAGAGCAGGCAGCACGATATCGGCAGACTTGCTCATAATCTCAATCAACTGCTGCTAGCACATAGTCACGCTACGAGTACGCTAGCAGCATCCCAGCTATTCCAGCTCCAGTAATAACTGCCTTACCGTTTGCCTACCAACACACTGAAAAGTAGTGAGTTTGTAACCAACTTACCAAATGATTTGCATGACGCGGCATTTTGAGTTGATTTTTTACTGCCTGCTCTGATTTCTAGCAACTGGTAGAAATTACAATAACTCGTCGAAGCGCTTTGCACGAATGAGAAAAGTTATCGAGCGCCAACAATATGAACGTTTCATCCACGACAAACAATGCAATTACAGTATCCTTCGAGGCTCTTAACGAAACATCTAACAAGCTGCGGCAAGCAGGGGCGGTATTTTTGGTCAAAAAAGTAGGTAAAGACCGATATCAAATTATCCTCAAGAAACTGCCAATTGCGGATGTTTCAGAGCTTTTCGAGTGATAATGAGTCTTCCGTTCCCATGCACCGTGCAACTCAAACAACAATAAATGCCTAAGCCGATACTACATATTCGAGCGTAGAGCGAAAATTCAGGGATTTTTAGTTGGGAACCCAGGCAATTAAGTGCTTCGCACGCCCGAATCGGAATCATTCAACACAACACGGGTATATGACATATCTAAACTCTGTAACAGTCATCGGTCGAGTTAGCCAAGACCCCAATGTCCGCTATTTTGAAAGCGGAGCAGTCAAGGCATCGGTCTCGATGGCTGTACGTCCGCCGTATAAAGCTGAAGAACCGCAGTGGTTTGATGTAGAAGCCTGGGGAGCGCAGGCAGAAGTGATTGCTAACTACGTTCGCAAGGGGACTGGGTTAGCCGTCAAGGGCGAACTGGTATTCGACCATTGGGTTGATAAAAACACAGGCGCACCCCGCAGCAAAGCATTCATCAGAGTCAAGCTGCTCGAATTGCTAGGTTCGCCCCGCGAACGGCAAGAATCTGGTACGGCAACTGGGGAGATTCCTACGCCAGACCTCGCCACCATCGCCAACGCCCAGTTCTGATTCAAACGAATTTTACTACACTGCTTCCCCAATTTTCTCGCAACGAAAGTTGGGGAAATGCTTGTGTCCCCCATTATCAATCTCAAACATCATCCAATTAAAACCATTTAAAACCATGATTATCGCTACTCTGAAGATCGCTGTAGAAACAATTAACGAACAACACGACACCGAAGGCATGAAAATCTGCAACGGTGTTGCGTCGATCCAAACCTACACTAAAGACGGTCCCGTGACCGAACAAATTAACTACCGCTGCCGAGGCGCTGGTGCCGTCCAAGTCGGTGCAGCAGGTCCAGGCACTCAAGGTATAGCTATCGGCTACGTAGACTTCATTATCGTTAACCAAGACACCTACAAAGAAAAGATTCCCTGCCTTGTCATCGATAGCTTCATTCCCAGCCAGTCGGATACGATCTCTGCTACGCCCGCGCCTGACGCACCCGAACCCGTACTTGCAGGAGTCAGTGCGGCGGTCGGTAATGGCAGCATTCCTCAGATAGAGGATGACACCGACACGAATATACCATTCTAATCGCCGATCGATTCAACAAAATATACAGAATTAGTGTCGCCTTCGCGCTGGCATTAATTCTTTTTTTCTGTTAAACAACATAATGTGAAATGAAGTTTGCTCCCAAGTCATGCCATTGGAGCAAGTGTATGGAGTTCGTCGAGCAAATATTCGCGCTCGAAATTGCTTTTGGAGTATCTGTTTGGGTAATCGTCTTTTCTGTCAATAAAAACTGAGCTTCGTAACACCCCTACTGGCTAAATGCTCAGATGCTCCTTGAATAGAGAGGAAATGAGCAACACAGCGACAAAAGCAAGGAACAAACCGATAGTCGATCTTCACCTAAATGAAGTTCCTTGTTTTTTTTGTTGACCGCACAACTGATGCAGTTTAGATTTGTCTGTACAACGAGGAGAAGTATTCTTGTGCAACCAGGTACGAAATTTATTACTCTGACTTCTTACAAAGGCGGTGTGGGAAAAACGACTAGTGCCGTCTGTCTGAGTTGCTTGTTTTCCAACTACGGACAGGTTATGCTGATTGACTCCGATCCAAATCGCTCGGCAACTGCTTGGGCAAGTGCGGGAAAATTACCGTTTAAGGTAGCAACCGAGAACACGGCAACAAGGCTGATGGCAAAAACTCACTTTGATTTCGTTCTGATTGACACGCCTGCCCGACCTGCTGAAGCTGAAATGCAGGAGCTAGTTGAAGGATGCGATTTACTACTACTTCCTACAACTCCTGACTCGCTCGCCATGAAAGCAATGATGCTTACTAGCCAAAGTTTGCCTAAAGGGACAAATTACCATATCCTCTTGACGATGGTGCCGCCGCCACCTCAGAGAGACGGAGAAGATGCGCTCAAGGTGCTGCAAGAAAAAGATTTTCCTGTTATAAAACATGGCATTAGATTGCTGAAAGTCTACAAAGATGCAGCAGCAGTCGGGCTACCTATCAATAGTATGAAAGGAGGTAAAAAAGCATGGCAGGATTGGATAGAACTGGCAAAACTCAGTCCGATATCCGAGCTGATAAATTCCGAGATATCCTAAACTTTGTCCCAGAGAATTTATCAGAAATCGCCGCCAATGCCGAGCCAGATGAGATAATTCTTGACGGCAAGCATCAAATTGGGTTGAGCGAGATTTGTTTGCCTCAACAGCAACCGCGCCGTTATTTCGATCCTCAAGCTTTAAAAGAGTTAACTAGTTCTGTCAAACAGCATGGCATTCTTCAACCCCTACTCGTGCGCCCTCTCCCTTCAGGGGGGTATGAATTAGTTGCAGGAGAACGGCGTTACCATGCTGCTAAAGAAGCCAATTTAATCGAAGTCCCTGTCGTCGTCCGAGAACTTAGTGACGAAACTGCTTTGCAACTGGCTCTGATTGAGAATTTGCAGCGAGAAGATCTGAACCCTGTAGAAGAGACAGAAGGAATCTTACAACTCTTAGCAATCAAGTTAAAAATAAGTTTACCCGAAGTAGTTTCGCTACTATACCGAATGCAGAATGAAGTCAAAGGAAAAGTTACCCATAACGTTATGGGTAGTCAGCCAAATCAGCTCGTCCAAGCTACATTTGAAGCTATCGGGCTGATGGACTGGGAATCTTTCGTGACTAATCGCTTGCCTTTACTCAATCTCCCCAGCGACATTCTAGAGGCTTTACGCCAAGGAAAGATTGCCTATACAAAAGCTCAGGCAATTGCTAGAGTCAAGGACGAAGAGCAGAGACAAGCTTTGTTAGAGACAGCGATCGCCCAAGACTTATCTCTGAATCAAATTAGAGAACGGGTAGCCAGTATTGCTGACGAGCAGGCAAATTCAAGTAGCAGCGAAACTTCATCACTGAAAAGCCGTATGAATGCAGCCTACCGCCTGGTGAAAAAGTCAAAAATTTGGGCAGACCCCAAAAAGCAAAAGCGACTAGAGAAGCTTTTAGCAGAATTAGAAGCATTAGCCTCTAAATAAGTACTTCTTTCGTTATCATAGCGTTTACAGAGCAACCAGACTTCCCTATTCCATGCCATCCAAACAGGTTTTTGTCAGAGAATACACTGTCCGCGCCCACGAGCGAACAATTCACACTCGCCTATTCAAGTTGATCTGCCAGCAGTGCCAACAGCCTACAGAAAGAGAATCTTACGGTCCCAGACCGCTTTATTGCGAAACTTGTCGCCCACCTTATCAGCTTCAAGACGCAAGCAAGTTGAAAAAACGCAAGCCCAGACCCATCTTGGTCAAAAGATCGAAGTCGAAAACCAAGTCCTAGTACCTTGCAGTTTAATTGCGATCGTGGGAAAAATTCGTTAACGATCAATGTATTAGTCGTTCCATATACCCAGACAAGCTGCTGATGGTCTCGCCACCTCTCTACGACGGGTAAGGAATTGAAACAATACAAGTGTTTTTGCATAGCGCATCAGCAAAAAGGACGGAAAGAGGTTGGCTGGCAAAGCGTTAAGGCTACGCTCGAACCCAGCCGCTCTGCCCTGTTCCACCTTCAAATGAAAAAGTACGCGCCAGGAGCGATCGCTAGCTACTTGACAGCAATCTTAGGAACGCAATCTAGCCGCTAGCGATTTCCTACTGCAACCGAGCTAAAAAACTGTTCTGGGGGATTGCCACGCCTCAAGTTATCTGGTATAAATATTTACAGACGGGGTGTTCTCGAAAAAACAGCAGTAGTTTTTCTCAAAGTTTATATCTAACTAGATAACCGCAACTCTGACGAGTTAGCAAGTTCATTCGCGATCGCTGACAGTTTGAATTGAGTTTAACTGAGGATTCTCTGCGACCGTATGCCAAGGGCAGTAGGGTGGGGTAACAGCAGTCGCCTACTTCTGGGAAGGGTTGCTTTGCATCTGCTGCAAAGCGCGATCGCCATTCCAGGATAACTTTATTTTCCACAGCAATTGTATCTAGCTTGTCAGATGCCGTTTGCGGCTTCTGTCGGCAACAACGCTGCAATACAGAAAAACAGAAAACATCAGCATTTAGCAAGTCTTCCAACTGTTCCACGCACTAACGCTCTGGGTTCGAGCGAGTCAAAAGCTCGTCCGAGCGCGACAACATACTAAGAACCTATCCCACTAATAGAGAAATCCGAGCTAAAATTGGCATTAAGAGGAAACAGAACAAAAAGAAGACAAAATGGCAGGTAGGTTTGAGGGATTGAGCGATCTCGAATGGAAGCTGTTTGAAGACTTACTGCCTCAAGCCCCAGAAAAAAGAGGGCGAGGTATGCCACACGCGCCATTTCGGAAAGTATTGAATAGCCAGTTATACGTACTGATTACTGGCTGTCGATGGTGCGATCTACCACGAGGAGAACAGTGGGCATCTAAGAGTTCTGCCCATCGATGGCTCAAGAGGTGGTATGAAGATGGGACGTTGGAGAAACTAAAAAGACGGGTTCTAGCACTAGCAGAGGAAAAAGGAATGATCGACTGGAGGTATGGAGCCGTCGATGGCTCTTTTTCCCCCTGGCAAGGGTGGCGGTGAGGGTGTAAGTTATGGCTACAAGGGTAAAGGTATTCTCATCCACAGTATTACCGATGCTAACGGGATGCCAGTAGTTGCAGTCACCACCGCTGCCAATGGTGATGAAAGGCAACAAGTCCTGACAATGCTGGCTCAAATCCGACTCGCAACAGGCAAAAGAGGTAATCCTCAGCGTCGCCCTAAAACTCTTGCTGCTGACAAGGGATACGATGCGAAATGGTTACGTCTCAAGCTTCGTAGCAAGGGTATCCGACCACAAATCAAAAAACGGCAGCGCAATGGTCAAAAGCTTATTGGTAGACCAATTAAAGAAATTGTACCTCGCTACCAGCAAGAGCGTTCTTTCTCCTGGTTTCAACGCAAGTATAGACGGCTCGTTGTTCGATGGGAGCGCTTGAAAGCGTGTTTTGATGCTTTCCTTCTCCTCGCCTGTTCCTACATTTGGTTTCCGAAGTTAGTGGGATAAGCTAAACTATGCCTGAATCAGTTACGCCTAGCCAACCCGACGCTGTTAAGAAACAGCAACTTCTGCCGCAGCCAAAAACAAAACCAACTGTCGCCTTCAATTGGGTTGCCCTCGACCGCGCCAGAGAAAGGCAAAGAGAACGAGAATTGCTAACGCAGCAAATCCTAGCACTGCCTTTAGAAGACGTGGCAACTCGATTGGGCATGGCACCTAAGAAAGGAGAGAAAGGCAAATGGTGTAACGAGCAATTGAGAAACATTTCCTTGACAGCTGGTAAAGGTTGGTACGACTGGAATGCAGGCGTGGGCGGTAAAAATGCTACGAGCTTGGCAATGCACGTTCTAAGAATAGACCGACGAGCAGCGAGAGATTGGCTGGCAGTCCAGTTTGGATTATCGCGTCCATTTTACTGCCTCTCCTCATGTAGTTCTGCTGCTACTAGACAACGGCGTAAACTGACTGCCAGCACGAGAAAAGAGCGAACAAGTCGTTCGTTCGTCGTCCCCACACCGGATGAAAGCAAGTGGATGGAAGTTCAGTCCTATCTGGTGTCACAACGAGCTTTACCTCTGGAGCTAGTAGAGGCACTCCATCGAGAAGGAAAAATTTACGCCAGTGGCATTGCGCCAGCCGTACTCAAAAGCCTGCAACAGCAAGGGAAAAATGGCAAAAAATTGACCAATGCTGTATTTACCAGGCAAGACTTGCACGGCGAAGTTAAAGGAGCCTCGCTCAGAGACGTGCGGGGTAAATTCAAAGGACTAGCGGAAGGCTCTAGAAAAGATATAGGTTGGTTTTTCTTCGTGCAGGGGAAAGGGGAAGTACAGCGGATCGCCCTTGCCGAGTCAGCCATCGACGCGATGTCAGTAGCTGCCCTGACCAAATACAAGCACTTAACCACGTTGTATCTCGCTACTGACGGTACTGGTACGCTGCCACTCGAATTACTGCGCGATTGTCTCGCACGGGGAGGGCAAATTATTCTAGCCCAGGATGCCGATAGAGCGGGAGAGAAACAGGCATGGAATGTCGTCAAGGCTCTAGGTAAAGGCAATATTATCCGTGCCGCGCTAAACCTTGGTAAGGATTGGAACGAATTCCTTCAAGCAAAGATGACAGCAACTCAGTTAGAGCAGTGGTATAAAGTTTCCGAGTGGTGGCGGATCGCGCAGGCAATAGGCAAGACAAATAAGTACGTTGACAGAGTGAAAATTGTGGCGGTTGAGGTAGAAAGCGGTCAGTCTTTGTCAAAAGAAGCTAAAGCATCTATGGAGCAAGACTTTTGTCACTGGCGAGAGATTGGAGCTGATTTATGGAAATGGTGGAGAGCTGCCGTCATGCTAGAAAAAACTGCTGACGACTTACAACAGATTGCTGATATTGCGTTGGCTTTTTACGCAGACCAACACCCCTTACCTCTAACCGCAGAAATACTACTGCAAATGCAGCAGGATATTGAATTGTTGCGGTAACTGTAAGGTCTACATTTGCAAATCCAATCCGGAAAAATCTAAAAAATTGCTTTGCAACAGCTATAAAAGTATCGATTGGTCGCAACTTACTCATATATCGATCGCAACTTACTCATGAACGAAAAATCCATTTATCAAGCCATTGATTCAGCCTGTGGCGAAGAACCGCGCGATTTTACATCCCAGGAAAAGCAGTACATTCTTGACTGCCAAAGTAGCAATGACCAGAGCGATCACGCCTTTTTGGACGGACTACTATTTTGGTTTGAGTCAACAGCAAGTGATGGCTGTTGGACCCAAGCAAATGTTGAGTTTATGCATGGCTTGTACTAAAACCGCTTCTGACTGGAAGAAAATGTCAGGCAAGTAGATATTTTTTGGCTGTAGTGCAAAATTATCTCCAATGTCTATCTTGTCGCACTTCCTTAACACGAACCAAACGACAAATAGGGACAGTGCTAGCGCACGCATATTTGACAAATATCAGTCTTCATCGCGATGTCTTTGAAAGTTATTGGCAGAATTAAAACTGGCTTGGATGACTTGTATGCTTGGTGCGAACTACAACCCCTCAAGCATGAAGTGAAATCTACTTATGCACCCCAGCGGCTGGAAAAATGGTATCGAGCAGGCAGCAATCTACGTAGCGGTGACGCAGAAAAAGTATTTCGCACTGATGAACCAAAAAGACGGATCGTCAAGCTCGGCGACAGACTCTTACCTGGATGGCACAGCGAGCTTGTATGCAGTGGCGATCGCCACAGTGGCACGTCTACCACGATCTCAAATCACCGCGACCACACCCACTTTCAAGGACATGCCATACTCGTCAATCTAGGCGAAGCCATCTATAGAGAGCAATTGCGGCGTAACGACGATAGCAGTTGGCAAGAGTACAAGCTTACTGATGGTATGGTCGTATCTATCAATACTAAACTCATCCATAGTGCCGAACAGATCTCAACTGAACGCTACAATTTGACATTCCGTCACTTCAAGCCAGAGTATTTACAGCTATTGCAACACTAGTAACCTTGTCATATGTAATATCAGTTTGTGCTTGCAGACCGATATTACCTTCTTCCAATCGGAAAGCTGCGGTTCACAAAAGCTCCGTCCATAAAGCTAAATTTTTTCATAGTTAATGCCTTAACCAGACCCAGATGCCTTCAAAGTCATAAAATCCCAGGCGCTGTTCTAGTTGAAATCCTCCCAACAATAGGGCTAACCAAATATTAACTAGTGGCGACGAACCTTTAACCTCATTCTCTGGCGCAACTAGATCCTGCTCTTCTCGTACCAGATGGGCTAGCGTCATGCACTCTGCCTTTGCGTTGCCAAAACAATTAGAGATCGCGCCTACCCAAACCTCTATATCTTCTGCATGGGCAATGTCGAGCAACTTTTGCTTCATGGCATCGTTATCTAGATCGGAGCCAATATCCGGTCCTGGCAAAGCTTGCAGCAGTGTTTCCTTGTCCAAGACAGCTACAACCGAGCGACCGTCATCGGGAAACTGGTTGGGCTGACGATCTGGCATTTTTCTGGGTAGACTTGGCAAAGGCTCGATAAATTGCTCGAAATCGACCTGCATCGTTTGCCGCACGTAGCGGTCGAAGGCATCTTGGGGCATGACTGGTCCTTCATCGCTCCCTAGCGCCTGCAATTCTTCTATCGCCAGCAACGAGCGATCGCTGACTAATTGAGCCATTTTCGCGATCGCTTCCGCTGCCACCCGCAGTTTGTCTTGTAATTCCAGTGGTGCGACAGTTGACTCCAACATCAGCCATAACTGCTGCAAGTCGGCATCTTCGGGAGCCAGAGCTGCTTCTGACAACACCTCCCATAAGTTTAATTCCAACTGGACGAACTGGCTCATACGCTCCCTGCCTACTGCTGTACGAGACAAAGCTGCGGGTCCAATCGCTCCTGCGCGGCAAACTTCTTAATGCCGTAATTTTCTTCTAGTACGCTCAACATCTGACTCACGTATGCATGTACCTGACTGGGTGTCATGCCGCCGCAACGAATCGTTTTGACTTCGCCATGTTTCTGCTGCCCCTGCCAAATTTCTGCACCAATGGCATGGACGGGCGTATCTGCTCCAGAGGAGCGGTAAACCACTAACACGGCAAAGAATTGAGCTGTCGTTGCCTCAGTTTCAACTACAATCTGTTCCAACTGCTGCTCTCGTTTTTGATTGCGCGCTTGATTGCGGCGATCGCAGTGACGGGCATGAGAACGGCGGCTGTAGCAAACGGATGGATTCCAACATCCATCGCCATCTACACCATGAATTGCCTGAGCTTGCTCTGCTGAAAGCGTGGCACACTTGAGGCACTTGTCTGGGATCGCCCTAGCTTTCCTTACTGGTTCTTGGAGGAGCGATCGTTTTGCTATAGTCTTTCTAGCAGTTGATTTGGACATCTTTCGTTAGCCACTAGTGCTTGAATTTATTCGCCATCGGGTGCATCTGGGTCAATTCCCATTGCCCGCAAGCGCTCGGCTAACCGTTCGGCTCTTGCTTGTGCTTGTTCTGTTGCAGTAGGAATCCAGTTACCTCGATCGTCGTACCAACGCAACCATTGTCGCTCGATCCCCTGATAAGTTCCCTGCCAAAGTCCCAGACCTAAATTCAAGCCAGGTAAAAAGAAGCGCGATCGTTCGAGTATTTCTTCCTGGTATTGTCCGGCTGTTAAAGTAAAAGCTCGCAGGCGATCGCTATAGCGATCGAATACAACATAATAGGGAACGCGCAAAATCTGCTCGTAAACTTCCCACTTCGTCGGCGGTTGATTGGTTGCCCTTTGCGTCCGACCTAAATCTTCTTTTTCCGTACCTGGGGACAGGAGTTCGACGACAACAGCAGGAGCTACGCCCTCTTGCCACATGACATAGCTCATGCGTAAATCTCTTCCCTCGTACAACCGCTCTACCCCCAGGACGGCAAACCAATCTGGACGCTTGTACCACAGCGGATGGCGCACGTCGTAATAGAGATTCAGGTCGCTGGCAACAAAGACCTGCTCTGGAGAATAGTCGGGAGGAGAGAATGTTTCGCGCAGCAGTTGGGGTTGAAAATCGTGAAATTCGTCGGGCAAACCTGGCTCCTGGGGGTCTTCGCTGGGTAAATCGTACATAGTTGGCAGCGTCTCTTTAGGAGAACGGGGCGGATCGGTCTGCTCGATTGAAACACGATTCAACATAGGTAGACACCAGCTAACTTAACGCTCGTAGATCGATCGCCGCAGCGATTCCTAGATTTTACAGTACAAAGGTTTTTCGACTGTTGTAACTGGTTTATTTCTACATATTGTCTTAGAGGTGTCTTAAAACAGATAAGGATAATTATTTGGGATTTAAATGAGGTATTTAAGTATAATTACTTATAAATGCGAACGATTTCTCGCTATCCCTAGCGCGATCTCCTAAACTAATAGTCAATTAAAGTCCTAGAAGAACTGCCATTATGCCTCTTCGCCCCATCCCAAAGCCGGTCATTCTAATTAACTCCACCCAACCTGCCGAGCCTAGCAGCGCCACTACAGCCACAACCGCATCCAACCAACCAATAGATTTGCGGCAGTCGCGGGTGGACGAGTTTTTGATGGCGCGATCGCTCTCGGACAATAGCAAGAAGGCATATCAGCAAGACTTACAGCGGTTTATGGATTGGACGCAGACGGCTTGGGCAGCAGTGACTCCCAGGCAGGTGGCGCTGTTTAAAGATGACTTGCTAGTAGAAAAATTCCTCGCTCCAGCGACAGTCAATCGAGTGCTGACAACTCTAAAAAACTTTTATGGATGGATGGTCGATTCGGAGTATGTTGCCAAAAACCCTACCAAAACAATCGACTTACTGGAGCTGGAATCGCCAGAAGCACAAGATTTGAGCGAGGCAGAGCTAGCAAGTATTTATCAAGTAGCAGCAAAGAGTAATTACTGCGAGCGCAATACTGCCTTGGTTTCGATTCTGCTACATGGGCTGCGGGCAGCAGAAGTATCGGCACTAAATTTAGAAGATTACGACGGCACGAGGTTGCACGTTCGTAAAGCCAAAAGTGACAGCAAGGGGTACGTACCACTGAAGGAAAGAGCCAGGATGGATTTGGATATCTATCTGGCATGGCGAGCGCAGCAAGGGGAAGAACTTCAGCCCGCGAGTCCTTTATTTATCTCGCGCTCGCGTCGCAGTTTTGGCAAGCGCCTTACTTACTGGGGGATTCGAGATGTCGTCGATGTAATTAAGCAGGAGACTGGAATCGATTTACACGCTCATCGGTTCCGGCACACGTTTGCTACCGATTTGGTACTTAGGGGCATGGATACTTATCACGTAATGACGCTGACTCGGCATAAATCAATGCAAAGCTTCAAACGGTATACCAAACGAGCCGACCAAATCGCAGCTGAAAAAGCTTTTTATCAAGCTCTTGGTGAAAGCCAACCTGATAAAAATACTTGAAATTATACTTATAGCTATTGTTTATAGTTACAAAAACAGAGCGTCCTAATAGACAAAACAAGTGTCAATTCCCTAGTAATTTAAGGTGTTAATTACTATTAATATTAAAATTTCGGAAAAACCACTTCTACTATTAGGTATACTGCTAGAGAGAATGTCACCAGGTGCTAATCAAAAATGAAAAGTTTTGATTTGATTGTTCGTTTTAGAACTTGTTCCGGTTGTCGCTGGTTTTGATGTTGCATAACCATTACGTCTTGCCCGTTTTGGGAGAGCTGTTCCATCACTCGTAGTAAATAAGCACATTAGTAAGATCTTTGTTATCCTATACATTCTCGCGGTCTACATTTGGCCATGCTAAGAAATGAGATAACGTACTGCATTAGGCAAAAGGAAGGTTGATGTCAGCCGATCGGTATCTTAAAAGCATATTGCAGCGTGAGGCTGTAGATACAAGCTCTGCATCGCCTGTAATCAATTCATCGAACGAGCTTGCCTATTCCTCATGCTGGGGGTGAATACGCCCCTAAATCACCTTCTCCAATAATGGGTGGTATACTTACGCTTGAAAGCGATTGGAAGCCAGCACTAGGCGATTCACTGCTCAATTCGTTAAAAACAGATGATGAACAAAGAAAATTGAGCATCGGTTGCATAGCAACACATGGAACGTTCGTACTTGGGAATGATGGAAACTACGAACTCAGGAACGGAGGTAAGCCTGCCACAGTCTTCCTTCTTGAGCTGATTGCACGGCTTCAGTTGACTGCTACAGTGCCTATGATTGATGTCAGGGCTTATGCCAAGTGGTTGACATAAGGCTTTTCTCTCGGCTTGCTTCGCGCCTTATGAAGGTGGTACGTATCTTGTCTTTGGCTCAACAATTGCCACAATGCCCCCTATCGAGAGGATGGCGGACCGTACCAGCTTCCTCTACCCTGCCCGTAACGCGTAAGTAGCCCGCGCTTGACCAGCTCCAAAAGGCGCGTCTTGACTGTCGGTCGCGGTGCGCCAACTAGTTTCTGGGCTTCACCCGTGGTGATGCGACCGTCTCGCCGCGCCGCTTCTAGAATGGCGATCGCGTCTGGGTGCAGCCCTTCCGCTTGCGGTTCGCGTGCGATCTTCGTCGCCAGTCGATCTTTTTGACTCTTGAGCGATCGCAGGAAAAACCTCAACCACGGCTCGAAATCGGGTGACTCGCTATCGAGCGTTCCTTGCGTCCGTCGCAGTGCTAGATAATAGCCTTCCTTGTTCGCCTCGATGACGCTTTCCAGCGAGCTATAAGGCACGTAGGAGTAGCCTGCCTTCAGCAGTAAGAGCGTTGTCAGCACTCGCGAGAGCCGACCGTTCCCATCTTGAAATGGATGGATTGCCAGAAAGACAACGACGAATAGCCCGATGACGATGAGCGGATGCCAAGCTCCATCTGCCAGCGCCTCCCGAGTCCAAGCGACCAGTTCTTGCATCTTAAAGGGCGTATCAAAGGGCGATGCCGTAGCGAAGATGACACCGATACTCTTCCCGTCTGCGTCGAAAGCTTCGACATTGTTTGGCAGCTTCTTGTATTCGCCACGATGCCGTTCGTCCTTGGTCGAATGACGCAACAGCATCGTGTGCAGCTGCTTGATGTAGTTCTCCGTCAGCCCAATAGCGGTGTAGGAATCGAATACCGCATCCATCACCTCGGCATAACCCGCGACTTCCTGTTCGTCGCGCGAGACGAAATCCTGCCGTTCCAAGCGACCGAGCAGCTCTTCTACTTCCCTGTCGCTCAGCTTCGCCCCCTCAATGCGGGTCGAGGAGCCGATACTTTCGATCGTGGCGACGCGCTTCAACACGGCCAGCCGCTCTGGAGCGAGCGTTGTCAAAGTCCGCCATGTCCCCTTGAATTCATCGATTTCGGCAATCAGCCGCAGGATCTCCGGTGTGATCGAAAGCGCCCCAATCTTCATACAATATCCATTTCTCTATCCATTTACATCCACATATATCCATTTATATCCATTGTCTGCAAGTTCTGCTACGCGGCAAGGGTGAGCTTGAGCCTTCAAACTCTTCACACTAGCAGCAACTAGCCTTTCACACGCTCGCAAGCTCTACTTGTTGAGCTAGGGAAAATCCTCTGGGATTTCCTGCTACCTGTCGCCGATTCGCGTTGTCGATCGCTGGTGTTGACTGAAGCGACTTGTACTTATTCGCCATAAATCTCTTGCAACACCTGTGCCAATCCAGAATCTAACTCTTGCAACGCTTCATCTAAACTGCCATAGCTGTCTTTACCTTGCCACAGCATCCCACCACTATCTAAAGCGCGGATAAACGAACTTAGGGGACTGTCTAAATCGTAGCCAATTTCAATCCAGCCTTCATGCTCGTTCACCCAGCGAGCAATATTTGGGTAAGTATCCTCAATTGAGTTTGCCATTACCTGTTAAGTTTATCCTTCATGTGGCTTTTGCACTTACAGATATTATTTCCTAAACGATTGAAGTCGTCATCTGCCAGCGCAATCGCATACGACTTTCACCACAGCTAGAATCTGCTTCTCTTCTGGCGTAACTAAAACGATGAGGGTAAAGCGCGATCGCGCGTTAGATGTCTAATTCCTGCTCGAACGGCATTTTGGCACTGCAAGTATTACCGCATCCGCTCTAGAAATAAGCAGCAAAGCGAGCGCTGCACCTCAATCCAGCACAACGGCAAACGCCTAGCGGCGGACTTCATGGGAGTAAGGCTGGTGAAATTATGACAGATGACATATCCTATTTGGCTCGACTACAAAACGTGGTCTACGCCACGCTGGAAGTGCTCGATTGCTCGGCGCGGTCTATCCATGCCGATGAAGGTCGCCGTAAAATACGGGGTAGTGGAACCATCGAGCCTGCTTCTGGACTTCGGATGCGGTAGAGGAGAAGATCTAGAACACCTCCAGAAACTAGACATTTCTTGCGTCGGTTTCGATCCCTACTGGAAATACGATTTGGCTCTATTGCAGCCGACTGACTGTATCAGTTGTATCTACGTTATTAACACAATTGAGTCCGCAATAGAAAGAACCGAAGTCCTTCAATACTGCTGGGAATTGACGAGGCGATCGCTCGTTGTTGCCGTCAGAACTGATGGCAGAGGCGAAGGATTGTCACGATTAGGCACGTATCAAAAGTATTACTTGCAAGCGGAATTTAGAAGCTTCATTGCTCAAAGCCTGGGAGTAGTAAGAGTTGAATTTCCCAAATCAGGGATTGCATTCATTCAGAAAAAATAACTGGGAC
>NZ_JACJQX010000072.1:0-14878 GCF_014696895.1 Chroococcidiopsis sp. [FACHB-1243]
GGTATCATCAATCGTTAACATTTATTATTTCTATTCAGCTCAAAAGTTATCACATTTTGGGCTGCTTTTTTATGGCGATTTCTTAACATTCAACACTTCTGTAAATATAGTTAAGTAATTTACGTCACAATCTGCTTTTCCTGCCGGTGACAGATACAGTTAACAAGATTTATAACTAATAATAAAATCCTACCTTTATACTACGGTGTCAGAATTGCTCAACGTAGATGCTGTTCCTTTCCAACCTCACCAACCTAGCCGCACTCACTTTGAGCGTCGCCTCAAACGTCTAGAGCGAGATATTTTGCGCATGGGAGCTTTGGTAGAAAACTCATTTCGCCTCAGTCATCAAGCACTGTTTGCCCGTAACTTATCAGCAGCAGAGGAACTACCACTACTCGACAAGCAAATTGACCAATTTTATCGCCACGTTGAGATTGAGTGTGCTGCGCTGCTAACTTTAGAAGCACCAGTAGCAAAGGATTTACGCTTACTAAGTGCCTTTATGCAGCTGGTGCGAGACTTAGAAAGAATTGGAGATTACGCTGAGGACTTAGGAGAAATTGCGATTAAGCTATTTCCCTATCCCCCTCATAAATGCATCCCTCAGATCGAGATTATGTCTCACCACGCCCAAGCTATGTTAGCGGCTAGCTTGATGGCGCTAGCCGATCTAGATGCACAAGCAGGGTTAGCAGTCAAGCAATTAGACGACGCTGTAGACGACTCATACCAAAATCTTTATCACACTCTCGCAACAGAAAGAGATATTCAAGGAGTTTTAGAACCTTGGTTGTTATTAGCTTTGGTAATTCGTCACTTAGAAAGGATGGCAGACCACGCTACCAACGTCGGTCAGCGAGTCGCTTACATCGTTACCGGACAACGCTCTTAGCAGTGACCAGTAACCAGTAGCTGGTGGAACCAGTGGCTGGTGGCTGGGGAATAGATGCTTACTGACTTCCGACTTCTGTACGGGCGGGTTTAGCCAATAGATAGACAACTGCGACAGTAAATCTTTGGTCAAAACCCGCCCCTACGACTTACAACTGACAATTCTCTTTTTAATGAAAACTTACTGACTTCTTAAACTAAGCGTTTTAATATCTAGCTAACAAGTAGTAATAATAAAAGTTTAGTAATAGAAACGTTTAGTCATAAAGCTTAAGTGGTGAGATGTTGTAGGTAAGAGCGAGCATGTGACTGATGAAGCTCAAGTGCCAGAATGCTCTAATATCTTTGCTAGGGAAAGCGAGTGCGGTTGCACTTGACAATGTGGCTTCAGAAGTACTAAGTTTCACGCTGTCATTTTTCCCATTGTTGTTTTGGCGATGGTTTAGGCAAAGGCAAGCGCGATCGCAAATCTTGCCCGATCTACCATCTAATAGTTTTATTTTGCTCAGTGCGATCGCAATTTGGAATCGGACAAACAGTCTTTGCTATAGCTATAAATCTCCTCTGTCATACACCACAACAGGGTCAAGCCACAGAAATTTCCTTAATCACCTCAGCAGGATGAAGCAATGGAGAGTAGTTTCCTCTCCCCCTTGTCCCCCTTGTCCTCTTTGTCCCCAAGTCTCCCAGATCCTCTCGTCTTATGGCAATCTCTACTACAACTCCTAGCCTTGTTCCTCAGTCATCCCAACGACTCTTTGCCCGCCACGACCTAATTCCCTCTCGTCCAAATATTTTATGGCGGATCGAGCGCGGAGCCGTGCGCACTGTTACTTGGAGCGAAAGCGGCACGTTAATTGCTCTGGGGTACTGGGGTGCAGGAGATCTAGTCGGTCAACCTTTATCGCGAGTTATTCCCTACCAAATTGAGTGTTTGACCAGCGTTGAAACAACTATAATTCCATCTGAGTTATGGCATTTGACTGTAGAGGCAATGATGTCTCACGTTTGCCAAACAGAGGAATTGCTGAGCATTATTCACCGTAAACCCGTTTCGCTTAGATTGTGGCAGTTTTTAATCTGGCTAGGTCAAAAATTCGGTCGCGATGTCGATCTGGGAAGATTAATAGACGTTGCTGTTACCCATCAAGAAATAGCCGAAGTTATAAATACGACTAGGGTATCGGTAACGCGGATGCTACAGCAATTCGAGGAAGAAGGGCTGTTAACAAGACACCAACGACGCATTATTCTGCGTTTACCAATGGGAAAGGCAAAAG
The DNA here is from genome assembly GCF_014696895.1 of Chroococcidiopsis sp. [FACHB-1243]. Classification (NCBI taxonomy): domain Bacteria; kingdom Bacillati; phylum Cyanobacteriota; class Cyanophyceae; order Chroococcidiopsidales; family Chroococcidiopsidaceae; genus Chroococcidiopsis; species Chroococcidiopsis sp. [FACHB-1243]. Next base: position 2,175 of record NZ_JACJQX010000072.1, read on the forward strand.
TCTAATTCCGGTTCTCATCCGCTTCTAATTTAGTCTACTAGGAGGCGATCGCAGTGAAATCACGGTGAATTTACGATAGTGCATACACGGTTCCAATTTGAGTGAATTGGTGAGAATATTATAGATAGTCAAGAGCGATCGATAGTTGAAATCTCTCTTGAGTTGACAACAGCAACTATGCATTGGTGTGAGTGAGAAGATATATGTCGAAACTTATTTGGAATACTCTCAAACTAAGTCCCCTTTTACTTACAGCAACCCTGTTTGTAGCGACTCGGACTCAAGCTGCTGAACCCCTACCTCTGGAAGAAGTACAGCAAACATCTGTCACCCAGTTATCGGAAGAGAAAGCTCCAGAAACTTTAGCCCAAGTCACGTCTGTTTCTCAGTTGTCTGACGTACAACCTACCGACTGGGCTTTTCAAGCATTGCAGTCTTTAGTCGAGCGCTACGGTTGTATTGCGGGTTATCCCGATGGAACATATCGCGGCAACCGCGCCTTGACCCGGTATGAGTTTGCCGCAGGTTTAAACGCTTGTTTAGACCGCGTGAACGAACTGATTGCCACCGCTTCTGCTGATATGGTCAACAAAGAAGACCTGGCAACGTTACAGCGGTTACAGGAAGAATTTTCGGCGGAACTAGCTACCCTGCGCGGTCGCGTTGATGCTCTAGAAGCACGGACAGCAGAACTAGAAGCAAATCAGTTCTCTACCACAACCAAACTGAGTGGGGAAGTGATTGTTGCCGTTTCTGATGTATTCGGTGGTAACGAGGCGGCTGCATCTGGTAGTGGCGAACCTACAGGTGATGACAACGATGCCAACACTGTTTTGGCAGACCGCGCTCGTCTGACTTTTAACACCAGCTTTACCGGAAAAGACGAGTTGAGAACCCGTCTGCAAGCTCGCAACGTTGTACCATTTGGCACTGGCGTGACGGGTACGAATATGACTCGCCTGGGCTTCGATGGCAGTGAAGACAACGATGTTCAAATTGACGATTTCTATTACAAGTTCCCGATTGGCGAAATTGCTGATATTAAAGTTGACTTTGACAACGGGGAATTCAACGATAACGTCTTCACCTTCAACCCTCTATTAGAAAGCAGCGGTCGCGGTGCTATTTCTCGGTTCGGACGTTTCAACCCGATTTACCGTGCGGGTGATGGTGCTGGTTTAACTGTTAACGTCAATCCTAAAGGTGTGATTAGCGCTTCTGCCAGCTACATGGCGCGGAATGCTAACGATCCGACAAATTCTTTTGGTTTGTTTAACGGTGATTATGCCGCCCTCGGACAGATTGCCTTCCGTCCCAGCGATAACATTGCGATCGGTGCGACCTACGTTCACACTTACGATAACTCCACCACCAGCGATATTACAGCTACTAACGGTATTAGCGTTTCTGGTGCGACTGGTAGCGTCTTTTCTAACAACCCCTTCAGCGGTGCATCAACATCTACCAACCAGTACGCCGTACAAGCTAGCGTTAAGTTAGGCGGCTTTACTCTTGGCGGTTGGGGCGGTTATACAGTGGCGCTAAATGAGGATAGCCCTTCACAAACTGCCGATATTTGGAACTGGGCAGCATCTGTAGCTTTACAAGATGTGGGTAAAGAAGGTAGCGTACTTGGTTTAGTCTTCGGTCAGCCCCCAAAAACAGCTAAAAATGATTTTGGCGGTCGCCGCGACCAAGATACTTCTTATCACTTAGAAGGACTCTATCGCTTTCCGCTCACCGATAACATCGATGTGACTCCTGGTGTCATCGTCATCTTTAATCCAGAGCATAACGATAACAACGACACGGTTTATGTAGGTACGCTGAGAACGACATTCCGCTTCTAATGCTATTTCCCCTTGTCTTGGCAAGGGGATTCCAAGTTAGTTCGGATTCATCCACATAGGCTATGTATTTTTAAGTCCGCTGGGAGCGGACTTTTTTTGTTTCCTCTGTAGGGACGCACAGTCATGCGCCCCTATAATTCCTTTCAGGAGTTACGCACAAGAAAATCTGAGATCTCGATCCCCCCTGGTTCCCCCCTTAAAAAGGGGGATTTTAAGCCCCCGATTTGGCGGGGGTTTGGGGGATCGACTACGTCCTGCCTTTGTTACGGTTGCGGGACGAATTGTGTCGAAACCCTACCCCCGCTAACGACAAAATTTTGTGCGTCCAACTTGCCTACGGCTTTTTGTCCTTTAAGAGTCGCTGGCGGCTGAAATTGTTGATAAACAACATTACCTGTTGCTTCCATTTGCTGAGTTTCAATGTACCAAGTTAGCGCGTCAGATGTAACAGTCTGCTGTTTTTGCCCTACACCTTTGACATTGCCACTCATGTAGGCAACTTGTTTTTCCGTTTCTAGCCTACCGCGATCGCCACTTACAGTGACTTGCTGCTGGCGCTGCACGACGCGCACGGGTTGGTCTGCAATTACAGTTTTAGTATCAACGTTCCACTTGAGCGAATTGCCATTCACTTGTAGCGGTGGCTCTTGTAAAGAAATTTGAGCATTTTGCGCCAAGGTAGCAATGTTTGTTTTCAGATCGTACTCGCCACGACCTGCCGTTCCTCGGTCGATAATTTTATTATTTTGGTAGCGATCGAATTTTATCGGGCGATCGCCAATTAACTTTTGGGCGTGAAACTGCCAAGTTAGCCGTTCCGTCTGCATTTGCACGTTTGATTCTTTTGCAGTTGCCTGGACTCCATCCAAAAACTCAACGATCCCCGCTCGGCTTCTGACTCTAGCTTCTTTGGCAACTGTTTGCATTTGGGGATGTTCTCCCGTCAGGCGATCGCGCACGATCAATAAATCTTGGTTTGGCTGCCACTCCAGCTCATTGCCGCGCAATACCAAATTGTATGCAGGAGCTTTAGCAACAATTTCACCTTTGAGCAATAACTTTGCTCCATCCTGCTGGATCTCTCCTGTCTTTGCCGTAATATCGTATAGGGGTTTGCCATCTTGGAACAGTTGACCGACAGGGTTTTCTACTTGAGCCGTTTTACGATCTTTACTATATGTTGCTTGTTTCGATTTAACTTTCCAAAACAATTGTCCCTGCTTATCTGACTGCTCCAAGATCACATCATTAAAAGTTAAGTCACGCTGCACTTGTTGAGGAGGCGAGGAGGGAGCTTGAGCAACTGTTTCTGCTGTCTGAGTTCGCTGCTCGCAGCCAAATAGTAACGTTACAAGTACTACACCTACTAATGGTGCTGCTATGCAGCGAGAAAACATAAAAAATTGATAAAAGATATGATTTTTCATGCCTCCATCTTGACAAAAAAAGAGGAAGTCGGGAGTAGTCAATAGGGTGTGGGGTGTAGTGAGTGGCTAGTGGAACCAGTGGCTGGTGGCTGGAATTGCTCCCGATCTCTCCTCTACGCCTCTGCTCCCTCTGCTCCCTGCTCCCCTGCTCGTGCGCTCCCTGCTCCCTACTCCCTAGTTAAGTATCTGAAGTTTCGATCGTATCTAAACCATCGGGGGATGGTTGCTCGACAAGATCCAGGCTGGAGAGAGGACGATAGGTATAACCGGAGCGCGGTGTTTTTTGAATATCTTCTTTGATCGTTTCCAAATCGATATAGCGATCGCTAACATTGATCAAACTATCACTAGTCATCGATCGCAAGCTGACAACCTCAACTCGCGCCCCACGATAGCTGACGGCATTTACAGCATAAGCCAAATCTCCATCGCCGCTGACTAATACTGCTGTATCATATGCGCCAACCAACGCCATCATATCGACGGCAATTTCTACATCTAAGTTAGCTTTCTTAGAACCATCTGGTAGCTGCACTAAATCTTTAGCAATCACGCGGTAGCCGTTACGCCGCATCCACAACAGAAACCCCTGCTGTTTATCGTTGGTACGGTCTACGCCTGTATAGAAAAACGAGCGCAACAATCGCGATCCTGCCGTTAGCCGACATAAAAGCTTGGTGTAATCGATTTCAATTCCCAACTGTAACGCTGCATAAAATAAATTTGACCCATCAATAAAGATTGCTACCTTACCTCGATTTTCTAAAACTTGTTCTGGCGTAAAGATCGAACTATTTTCAAAATCTCTATTGCTCAACATGATTGTTATACCTCAAGCTTTTATTAAAAAAAGAAAATTTGTTATTTTTGAAAATTCTTAATTCTTTGATTCTAGCAAACGTTCCCGATGGCACTGGACTATAAAAAACAACAGGATCGATCGCTGCAATCTTTAGTAATAGCTATCGACCCTGTAAGCTTTACTTATTAGTTAAACCTTTTGGGCTAATTCTATGCGTTGAAACACTGGTCTAGGCTCTCCCAATTGTTGCATATTGCTCAGTATCCCCCAATTTGAGTGACTGCTGAATGGAGTGGTAATGAAAGTTTGAGCTTTGCGATCAAAATCAATCGCAAATCCTAGCTGTTTATAAATTTCGGTGCAAGTATGTGGGATAATTGGGGCTAGTAAATAAGCTGCTAATCTAACTGATTCCAACACAGCATACAATACTTCCTCCACTTCTGTCTGTCTCTTTTGTTTATAGAGACTCCACGGAGCTTGCTCGTCGATAAATTTATTACTCGCTCTAACGAGATCGAGAATCGCTTCACAAGCGCGATCGAAAGCCAGGACTTCATAGTGTTGCTTCACTTCCTGTCCTAAAGAGGTAGCGATCGCCCTGAGCGGATGCTCGGCAGCTATTTCTCCTACACTCGGTACTTTGCCAGCGCAGTACTTGCGCACCATGCTCAGGGTGCGATTTAACAAGTTACCTAAGTTATCTGCCAAATCTGCGTTGACTGTATTGATGAATCGAGTTTCGCTAAAGTCTCCATCTTTACCAAATTCGATCGTCTTGAGGAAGTAATAGCGCACGGCATCGGAACCATACTGCATAACCAAAGCTACGGGATCGATTGTATTTCCCATCGTTTTTCCCATTTTCTGCCCGTCTTTGGTTAAAAAGCCGTGTCCGAAAACTCGTCCTGGTAACGGCAAACCAGCAGACATCAACATCGCGGGCCAATAGACAGCATGGAAGCGGAGAATATCTTTACCGATAATGTGTATGTTAATGGGCCACCATTGAGCTAAAGCATTTTCCAAAGTTGCTTCGCTGTCAGGATCGAGCAGCGCCGTCACGTATCCCAACAACGCATCAAACCAGACATAGAGCGTCTGTTCTGGCGCGACGGGAACGGGAAAACCCCAATCTACATTCACCCGCGAAATCGAAAAATCCTGCAAGCCTTGACTGACAAAGTTTAGCACTTCGTTGCGACGGCTGACTGGCTGGATAAAATCAGGGTATTTTTGATAATGTGCTTCTAGTTGTTCTTGGTAGCGCGACAAGCGAAAAAAGTAATTTTGTTCGTCCCGCCACTCTACTTGTTTATTTGGGTGCAGCGGGCAGTAATTTCCCTCTAATAATTCTCGTTCCTCTTTAAATTCTTCACAGGAAACGCAATACCATCCCTGCTGGCGATCGGAGTAGATATCTCCTGCATCCCAAACTCGTCCAAAAAATTCTTTGACAATGGCTTCATGTTGAGTTGCTGTCGTCCGACTAAAGCGGTCGTATTGTATGTTCAACAGCTCCCATAAAGAGACAAAACTAGATGAAATTCGATCGCAATACTCTTGAGGCGATCGCCCGTGACTTTCTGCTGCTCGTTGAATTTTCTGCCCGTGTTCGTCCGTGCCTGTAATCATGAGTACGGACTTACCCAACAATCGCTCAAACCGAGCTAGCGCATCTGCTGCCATCGTTGGATAAGCACTGCCGATATGAGGTAAGTCGTTGACGTAATATAGTGGCGTTGTAACAGCGAATGTGTCTTTGCTGCGATCGGCAAAATTCATGAATCTTAAGCAGAGGATTTAAAAACTCTCTCTATCATATATCAGCCTTGGTAGTTATATATTTTCATTACTTTTAATGCAACTACATAATTACTTGAGTTATGACTCTGACGATCGCGATCGAATAATTAAGCTCTGTAAAATTAGCTCAATTTCTGATAGAAACTGTATAAGTCGTAAGTCGTAAATCGTAATTAACTGGTCACTGATAACTGCTCCCTACTCCCTGCTCCCTAGTCCCTGCTCCCTGTTCTACCTAGAGACATGCGCTCAGGTTCGCAAAGAAATGTAAAAATAGATTAAGTACAGCAGCAACTCGTTCGAGCGATCGTCGGCTGCCGATCTCATAAAAGAACTATACAAAGTAGTGCATGAGTGGAAACAGCCCCCTGCAAATTTCTGATTGGTTTCTGGCTTCGATGGGAACCAAACAGTTTCTCTATTACGAAGACCGTATTCCTCGCGATAGTGCCGTTTTGATCGTGAGCAATCATCGTAGCTTTATGGATGCACCGCTATTGATGAAGGCAGTGGAACGTCCAATCCGCTTTGCTTGCCATCATTACATGGGACAAGTACCAGTCATGCGCGAGATTGTCACGGGTCAATTAGGGTGTTTTCCTTTGGAAACTCCCCAATATCGCCAACAAAGCTTTTTTAATCAAGCAATTGAATTATTGCAACGTCGGCAAGCCGTGGGAGTCTTTCCCGAAGGGACACAGCCAATGGTGCAATTTAGTCAACCTTACCAGATGCAAAAGTTTCAGCGCGGATTTGCTCACTTAGCGATTCGGGCAGCTGCGGGTGGAGAGATTTATAAACCAGTCAAGGACTTGGCAGTTCTACCAGTGGCGATCGCCTCTTTAGAAGAAGTTAACACCTCCGCCGTACCGCTACGGCTGCTGAGTGTATTTGACCCCTCAGAACCTTTATTCGATCGGGCTGGCTGGCATCCTTTGGTAATTTATCGCCGCGTTGCCCTTCTCGTCGGTCATCCCTTATGGATTACACCCCAGCAGGTGAAACAATATCAGGGCAAACAAGCAAAAACCGTTGTATCAGAACTGACCGATCGCTGCGAGACAGAAATCGAGACGCTGTTACGTCAAGGATGTTACTAGTTATGAAGGAGACAGAAGACGAGCAATTCAAAATTCAAAATTCAAAATTCAAAATTCAAAATTCAAAATTCCCCGACTCCCGACTTCCTAGTACGGGCGCACAGCAGTGCGCCCCTACCGATTCCCGATTTTCTACAACAACACCAATAGTCTCCAATCGTCCCTGTTTCCTCAGTCCGAAAAAACTTCAGCCGGAGTATCCGCTATTCGTATTTTTACCAGGTATGGATGGAACGGGGCAGTTATTGCGATCGCAAACTGAAGGTTTAGAAGTTGCTTTTGACGTGCGTTGTTTGATGATTCCACCAGATGATATGACAAGTTGGGATGTGTTGAGCGCACAAGTGATTCAACTGATTCACAAAGAACTTGCCAAAAATCCTCAAAGAGAAGTTTACTTGTGCGGGGAGTCGTTCGGTGGCTGTCTAGCAATGAAAGTAGCAGTCAAAGCACCAGAGTTATTTAGTCGCATTATTTTGGTCAATCCTGCTTCTTCCGTACAACTTCGTCCTTTCTTAGCATGGGGTTCGCAATTTGCAAATTTAGTGCCGTCTTGTTTCTACCAATTTGGAGCAGTGGGATTGTTACCGTTTCTTGCCTCCTTGGGGAGAGTAACTAAAAGCGATCGTCGCGAAATGCTTAAAGTCATTCGTTCAGTACCCCCAGAAACCGTTCTCTGGCGAATTGCTTTAATTAAGAACTTCGATGTAGACAAAACACAGTTACGACAACTAACACAACCAGTACTGCTAATTGCCAGCGCCTTAGACTGCCTTTTACCCTCAATTGCGGAAGCAAAACGATTGCTCGGAATCTTACCAAATTCCCGTTTAGTTGTCCTACCCTACAGTGGACACGCCTGCTTGCTCGAATCAGAGACAAATCTTTATGACATCATGCGATCGCAGCATTTTTTAGATGTGGGAGTCGGTAGGGGCGGGTTTGGAAACCTGCCCGTACAGGAGTTGGAAGTCGGTAGGGGCGGGTTTGGAAACCCGCCCGTACAGGAGTCGGGAGTCGGGAGTCGAGAAAAAAAATAACTAATAGCTGATAAATATGTAACGAATTTTACAGAAATTTGGCGTGTTTTGATACGGGAAGGATAGGCTAGAGATTAAGAGATAATCCGATCGCAATCGGGCGATCGCGACTAAATAGAGGAAAAAATATGGTTTCTACATCCCCACTGCCGCTAGAAACTCCCTCTCCGGCTTATATTTGCCCCTACGACCAAGCTTGTAGCTATCTAGAACAGGCAGCAAAAGAATTAAGGTTGGACCAAAACCTACTCGTGATGCTGAGTCACCCGCGCAAAGTTATCACCGTGTCAATTCCGGTTAAACTCGATAGCGGCGAAGTGCAAGTGTTAGCGGGGCATCGCGTACAGCATTGCGATATTTTAGGACCTTATAAAGGTGGAACTCGTTACCATCCAGCTGTCACCCTGCGAGAAGTTTCGGCATTGGCAATGTTGATGACATGGAAATGCGCTTTGCTGGGTATTCCCTACGGTGGAGCAAAAGGCGGAATTGCAATCGATCCTAGTCGCTATAGTGTGGGAGAACTAGAACGCATTACCAGACGTTATACGAGCGAACTCATCAAGGATATTGGACCATCTGTAGATATTCCCGCCCCAGACATGGGGACTTCCGCACGGGAAATGGCGTGGATGATGGATACGTATTCTGTCAACGTCGGTCACGCCGTACCGGGAATCGTGACCGGAAAGCCAATTTCCGTGGGTGGATCGCGGGGTCGGGAAATGGCAACGGGACGGGGTACGATGATTGCCGTGCGAGAGGCACTTGCCGAACGGGGTAAGTCTTTGGCGGAATCGCGGATTGCGATTCAAGGTTTTGGGAATGTTGGTGGTGCGGCGGCTTTGTTACTCCATCAAGCAGGAGCAAAAGTCGTTGCTGTGTCTACTGGTGCTGGGGGAGTTTACGCTGAAAATGGTTTAGATATTCCCGCACTTAAGAGTTTTGCGGCTCAAAATCGCCGCAGTTTGAAGGGTTTCCCCAACGCCACGGCAATTAGTAATGCTCAGTTGCTAACTTTGCCCTGCGACGTGCTGATTCCTGCTGCATTAGAAAATCAGATTACTGAGGATAATGCTAACCAAATTCAAGCTGCGATTGTAGCAGAAGCAGCGAATGGACCGACAACCCTTGAAGCAGACCGAATTTTAGAAGCGCGGGGGATAACAGTATTACCCGATATTCTGGCGAATGCTGGCGGAGTTGTGGTGAGTTATTTGGAGTGGGTGCAAGGGCTTTCTTATGTATTTTGGGATGAAGAGCGCGTCAACCGAGAACTAGAACACTTGATGGTGCAAGCATATCAGCAAGTGTCTCAAAAATCTAGACAGCGGGAAATATCCTTGCGAGGGGCTGCATATATGTTGGGTGTCGGTCGCGTTGCTCAAGCACTCAGCGATCGCGGTTTGTATCCTTAATTGTTTAAGCTTCTGGGGCGATTGCTAACTGCTCTGTGCTTTATATTAATATAAATAAAGTCCGTTATGCAGACGGACTTTATTTCTGTATCTACAAATTTTATTCGCCAACTTTTTCACTATTACATTTAGAAATCATCAGTTAGAAAATAAAATACGTAATCAATCTAAATCTTCTCATTTGTTTTGAGATTTAGTAGTACAAAATGAGAGTATGTTTTGATTAAGGTCTGCTATTATCGCGGCACAGCCAATCATTAGCGCTCCAGTAAGATAAACGCAAGAAATCTAAAAGATGAGTGTTTGCCTCTCCTTTTAACATTCTGTCCTCAGGGCTGTCAACGCTTGACATAACATTAGGCGACAGCTTTATGAATACCTCGTTAGCAAATCTATCTAGATCGTAACCTTGCGCTTTGTAATCGCAGGCTATTTCTCCAACTCTAAGTAATAAATCGTCGCTCTCTCTCTTGTGTAAATTATTAGTATTATGAAGCCCGGATCTTAGCTGCCACAAATAGTTTCTAGTATCTTGAGCCTCTGCCACACTAATGAAGCTAAAAATGGTACTTCCACAAGTAGCTGCAATAAAGAGCAATTTAATTAGTTTCATAGTTTATCTAGCTATAGAAATATAACTCACTTACCTTAATTAAATTTCATACTGATGCTAAAGTCATGCATATTTACACTACATCATGTATCAAGGTTTGATTAAGAAATCGCAAAAGAATACGATATTTGCATAAAGTTAGAGTTTGCTGAATGTAGCAACTCTCGTAAAGCTACTGAGCCAACAATTATTGTTTTGCTCTAATAACTTCAACTATTAAGACGTATTTAGGCTGTCCTTGATAACTGCTTATCTCTACAAAGCAAATTCATCGAACTTTACCGCCTCTGAACCTGGGGATCGCGTGTCAAATCGATAGCTACTAATCGTACCTGTTGCCGTATTGAAAATACTAAAAACTGTAATATCATTGCTAGCAATATAAGGCTGTGGCTCATCGTCTCCACCTCGTAAAGGGGCAATTGTCGGTACTACAGGTTTTAATCCATTCGGATCGCCTAGCGCAATATAATCCTCATCATTGCCAGGTGGTACTTTTCGCCTTTTATTTTCCACAGCCGCACCGTAAGTGTTGCCAACATTCGATGTTTCTAAAAAGTGCGTGCCATTATTACTAATAAAACGGTTCCACAGGTGAGAATGCCCGTAAAAAACTAATTGCACCCCAGCCGTCTCTAACAAAGGTACGACATCGCGAATAATGTAATCTGCTGCTCTAGGATATTCGTATCGCACTGCTTTGAGGCTACCATCTGTAGCGCGATCGCGAATTTGTACCGGATCGGTATAAGCAGGAACGATATTATCTCCTAAAGAATGGGGTGGATGGTGGAACATGACAATTTTGTATTTCGCTTGTTGGAACTCCTGGCTTTTGAGTTCCGCTTCCAACCAGTTATATTGCGGACTACCTTTGGCAATTTCACCAAAAATCACCTGTCCGTAACCCCACTTTTCAGGGTTATTCAAATCTTGCTGGCGTTCTTGGTACTTTCCTCTTACATCTGGCGTGAGATTGTAAGACCGCCACATATTTGTCACGTACAGCACTACCAACCGCACATCACCAAAGGTAATGGCATAGTATGTCTTTCCGCCTGGACTCGTTTCGGGAAGCGTGAAAATTTCTTCGTAGGTATTCGTATTAAAGGAACGATCCTTCAACCATTGTTCTGTTTGAGTTTCTGTTTGTTCGGGATAAAGTTTTTTAGCGATCGCACGCGGGATAGAATTCTCGAATTCTTCCCCTAAACTATCGCCACTACCATATCTACCCATTACCTCATGATTGCCGATCGCGGGATATATGGGAGCATTTTGAGCGATCGCCCCACCGCGATACACTGTTTTAGCAATCTCGTATTTTGCCCTTCCTTGCAAGCAGGGAAAAAATGCGCCGCCACGATTATCGTCAAACCATTCGGAAGCACGATCGGGAATATTAATTAAATCTCCAGCAAAGAAAACCCCGTCTACTCTCCCTACCGTCTCTACGACTTTTTGCAAGTTTGCTGCGGTCATCGGTTTGAGTTGATGATCCGAGGTGAGTAAAATTTTGAGTGGCGTTCCAGATTCAGGCAGGGAAGCAAGGGTATATTCACCGCTACTGACTGTCGTGCCATCTTCACGCACACTAGACACGCGATAGGGGACGCGCACCCCAGCACTTAACCCCGTCACTTCTGCTTCGTGTCGCCAAATATCTCGCAGTTTGATGTTTTGGTATTGTCCGGTTTCAGTTTGTGCGCCAACACGGGACTCTCGATCTTCTCGCGTGCGGCTGAGTTTAACTGTAGAGGCGATCGCAGTTTGTTTTAGTCCTGCACCATAAGCAACTGCGTGCTGACTACCTGCAAATTCTGTAAACCACACTACCCGTACAGAGTTAGCTGTTGGTAGTTGTAAAAATGGCTCTGTCAGTAACTGGGGTGGTGCAGGTTGCATCATTGGCTCTCTGTTGAACACTCCTAGCAGCGTCAGCATCAAGATTAGCAAAAAACCAATAATGGCGAAGATGGCAAAACGCAGCGCTTTCGGTAGCGCATTCCACCCGACTCTCGACTCTTCTAGCCTTGACCGAGTAGAAAACATCATTTCTTTAAAGTATAGTGGTGCATCTTCATCATTTCTTGATGACAGCAAGATAGAGTAAGTTTTAAAGTTTAGATAGAGTAAACAAACAAAAGTTTACTGGACACCAAACCGAATATCTCTAGCTCTAATACTATACTTAAGTAATTATCGTTAAACATAAACCCGTAGGTAACTTAAATTACCTACGGGTTTTATAGTTTGTGGTCATTGGTCATTGGTCATTTGCGCCGTTAGCGCTTTACAGTCAAACCAATGATAGTTCAATATTTGAAAAATACAATCTTCAAAAGATAGAAAATAAACCTTTTCATCGCAAATACATGCTAGAAATGTTGGTCTTCAACTAGATCGATCCTTATAGCAACCCCACACGCTTGAAACGTTATGGCGATCGCTAGTCATTTGTGAATCACAAATAACAAATGACCAATGACAATTTTTGTATCACAATTGACGCAAGTAAGCACTCAGGTAATTGTTAAAATTAGTTACTATCCCTCTTCTGTCACTTTCCGAGGTCAACAAGTACTAGATAAACCCTTTCATCCAGAAGAATAAAAGGGTTTGAATTGATTCATTGTACTAATTAGGCG
>NZ_JACJQX010000073.1:0-14657 GCF_014696895.1 Chroococcidiopsis sp. [FACHB-1243]
ATCTCTGCTCGATCTTTGACTTTTTGTGGTACATCCGCAGTTCTCAAGTTTAATAGAGTTTTGTCTTGCTCACGAGTCAGAAATACCCTTAAACGAGCGCCCATTTTACTCGCTTCCCTAATACATTTGTTCTGCGTCTTTTCCAGATTTATCTATCTTTACATAGTTTGGTTTTTTCATGACAGCTTACTTACACAAATTTGATACTACTTCACAAAATTGTGCGTACTTGTCATTTTTTAATTTAGCCTAGAAACTCGAAATATAGTTTTTCGATCGCAGCTATCTGAACGAAGTGTAATTCAAAGTAAAGTAGCACTTTTGTTCAGTTTGCTGTTAGTTATTGTCACATTTCAATCGATGATTTAGGTCGTCTTGACCTACTGTTTTATGTTGCCCACTAATAAATTGGAGTTAACTATGAAAGCTTACGAAATCCAGAACGACAAGCCAGGATTGGATGCTTTAACTTTAGTAGAACGCCCGCAACCGCAACCCAGAAACAGACAAGTTTTGATCAAAATGAAAGCTGTATCCCTTAATTACCGAGATTTACTAGTTGCAAAAGGGGCTTATGGTGCTAAATCTTTTAAGCCGATCGTACCGCTTTCTGATGGTGCAGGGGAAGTTGTCGCTGTGGGAGAAGGTGTAACGCGAGTGAGGGTAGGCGATCGCGTTGCAGGCATTTTCATGCAAACATTTATATCGGGAGAATTAACAGCAGAAAAAGCGAATTCTGCTCTTGGTGGTGCGATCGATGGCGTATTAGCAGAGTACGTTGTCTTTGACGAACAGGGAGTTGTCAAAATTCCCGCACACCTATCTTATGAAGAAGCTGCAACTTTACCTTGTGCTGCTGTTACAGCTTGGAATGCAATGATAGTAGAGGGACAACTTAAAGCAGGTGATACCGTGCTGCTACAAGGAACAGGTGGCGTATCGCTGTTTGGCTTGCAATTCGCAAAAATGATGGGCGCACGAGTTATTCTAACTAGCAGTAGCGATGACAAATTAGACCGTGCTATCCAGCTAGGCGCAGATGTAGGAATTAATTACAAAACTACGTCCGACTGGGATGAAAAAGTTGAGAAATTGACCGATGGTAGAGGTGTAGATCTGGTTGTAGAAGTTGGGGGATCGGGAACGCTATCAAAATCCCTTCGTGCCGTGCGTTATGGCGGTAAGGTAGCGATGATTGGCGTGCTGACAGGCTTCACAGGAGATGTTAGCACTAGTTCGATCCTATTCAAACATATCCGGGTGCAAGGCATTTATGTAGGCTCCCGCGATTTATTTGAAGACATGAATCGCAGTATTGACCTGCATCAAATGAAACCGATTATAGATCGGGTCTTTCCATTCCACGAAGCCAGAGCAGCACTAGCCTACCTCGAAAGCGGCGCACACTTCGGCAAAGTCTGTATAAGCCTGTAAGAATCAAACGGATCCTAGAGGACTCGAACCTCTGACTTACCGATTAGAAATCGGTTGTTCTATCCACTGAACTAAGGATCCAGAAACTAAGTCAAGGTAGAACATTGCTACCCTAACAAAAAGTAAGCTGCACTTACATTAGAAGTGAGCTTACATATCCTATCAAAAAATTGGTCTATTGTGGATGACTATCCAAAAGTCGAGCTATTCCAGCCCCACATATAACCTTTCGCGTCGTTGAATTCAATATAGATGCGGTTTTTGTCTACACCTAACGCTTGGTTAATCTGCTGGCAAAAGTCCTGACTCATTGCCTTGGTTTGTTCTGGCTTCATCGTCCCGACGCTTTTTACTTCTACATAGCAAACTGGATCTAACGTTCCAGCAAAAGTCATTGGTACACCAGGTTCAAACGCCGTCATTACGTATGATTCTGGTTTACCTGTATGTTTTGCCAACATGGAAGATAGGCTTTTCAGCAACGCTTCCACGTCAGATTCAGCAGGAGTCGCGATCGAAGTTTGGACTTTAATTAATGGCATAGTTAGTAAGTGACTAGTGGCTGGTGGCTGGTGACTAGAATAGCTTCCTTGTCTCCCTTGTCCTCTTTCTAGCCTCCATACTGCCAGCCAGTTGTCTCCAAGCGCAGCGAGTCTCCTTCGCGGTGAACGCCAGCAGCGATGACTTCGCCGACATAAACTGTATGGTCGCCTTTTTCTACCGCGCCAACAACTTGACATTCGACATAGCCTAAAGAGTCAGTCAGGATCGGACACCCTGTTTCACCTAGATAAAACTCGATATCGTCGAATTTGTTGCCTACTCGTCGTTGGGGTTGAAAGAATTTTTGGGCAATGTCTTTTTGTTCGGCATCGAGAAAGCTAATTGCAAATACTCCACTGGTTTTAATCATTTCGTGGGATTTGGAATCTTGTTTGACGCAATTGACTATTAAAGGTGGTTTGAAAGAAGCTTGCATGATCCAGCTAGCGGTGAAGCCATTCACGTCTTCTCCATCTTTCACACCACATACATAAAGTCCGTGCGGAATCTTCCGCAGCATGGTTTTCTTGGCTTGTTCGTCTAGCAAGGCGCGTTCTCCCCAAATTGTTTTTACTTACGTTGCTAAATAAATCTTATCGAACCGCAGGGGACAGTTATCAGTGTAGAGACATTACATCTAACGTCTGTACAAACTTATAGTTATCAGTGAACGTAGTTATGGATTGAGTTTTTGCTTAGGGCGAAATAAGTGGCTGTGTTCGGGATGGTAGAGGCGCGATCGCGCTGTAACTTCTCCTAATGCGGGGCTGATAATGTAAAGGGTGGTACGAATTAGCTGTTCTTTGTGAGTGGTTTCTGTCATTTTGTCAAGGGTGGTGACGCAAATCTTTTCGTCTTCCCAACCCAAGCGGAAACAAATTGCTACGGGAGTTTCTGAGGGGTAGTGTGCCAATAATTGACTTTGCGCCGATTCTACATGACGGGCGGCGAGGTAGAGGCAAAGACTAGCTTGATGGGCGGCGAGGGATGCTAATTCTTCTCTTTCCGGGACTTGCGTGCGTCCGCTGATACGACAGAGAATTATTGTCTGCACGAGTCCGGGGACGGTTAATTCAACGTTGAGCTTGGCAGCAGCGGCTTGAAAGGCACTGATCCCAGGAACGACTTCAAAGGGAATCTCGGCGGCGGTGAGGGCTTGTATTTGTTCGTGGATGGCGCTGTAGAGACTCGGATCGCCAGATTGCAGGCGGATCACAGATTTATGCGATCGCACCCTTTCCACCATCACGGGTAGAATATCCTCTAAAGTTTTATTTGCCGTATGGATAATCTCTGCTTCTGGACGGCACATTTTTAAGATTTGTTGCGGTACGAGAGAGTCGGCATAAAGAATGACATCTCCCTGCATTAAAAGCTTTTGGGCTTTAACGGTCAAAAGTTCTGGATCGCCTGGTCCTGCCCCTACAATGTATACTCCTGGGGCGAGGGTAGGAATTGATTCGCGATTTAACTCGATAGTAGATTCAGAAGTATTAGACATAGGCGATCGAAAGCTGCTTATAATCGCAGATTTAAAATTTTCTCCAAATTTTCACAGTCTTTTCCGAAGTCGAGTCACTTCACGATGAAGATACCTATTGGTAGATGCTGCATCATAAGTAAGCCCTAAATTCAGCCCTTAGGGCTTTTTTTTTGTAATTCAGCGCTTGGAAACTTCTATCCTTGGTTCTGGTGCTGTAACTGGAGGCGCAACATCTGGTAACGAACGGCGATAAAGATACAACCAAGCCAGCCCAAATAATCCAATGGCAACTCCTACTAGACTCACCATTTGAGCCATCCGCAACGGTCCTAGCATTAAACTATCGGTACGCAATCCTTCAATCCAAAAGCGCCCTAAGCTATAAGCCACCATGTAGGTTAAAAATAGCGTGCCAGTCTTCAAACGCAATCCTCGTAAGCTGCGGAAAAACAAATACATTAAGATCCCGAATACCATTAAATTCCATAACGATTCGTAGAGAAACGTAGGATGAAAGTATTCAAAATTTCCGTATCCAGGCGGACGGTTGCTAGGAGGAATATAGAGTTTCCAAGGTAAATTTGTAGGGCTGCCAAAGGCTTCAGAATTGAAAAAATTTCCCCACCGTCCGATCGCCTGTCCTAAAATCAATGAAGCAGCAATCAGATCGGCTACTTGCCAAAAAGAAATCTTGCGTAACCGACAAAAGATTAAAGTTGCGATAACTCCACCTATGATTGCACCATGAATGGCAATTCCACCCTCCCAGATCGCAAAGATCTTACCTGGATTATTCGCGTAGTTCGACCACTCGAATAATACATAGTACAAGCGGGCAGCAGGAATCGCTCCCACGACTAACCAAATCGCTACATCGCCAATAATGTCGGGGTTAACGTGACGGCGTTTAGCCAAATATTGCGATAGAGTAACTCCAATCAAGACTGCCGAGGCAATCAGCAGACCATACCATCGGAGTGTCAAAGGACCAATTTGTACCAGAATTGGTCCAGGAGAAGCAAATTGCCATGCCAAAGGCAAGTCAGGAATCGCAGGTAACATTGAGATTATATGTTTGAGGGTGTTTTGCCTGTGCTGTTGCACAGGCTACGGAATTTATCTTACATCTAGTTAGTCAACACCCAATTTACCAGAGTTCGCACGCCAAAACCTGTTGCTCCAGGGTTGTTATAGCCATTTTCCTTGTCCGTCCAGACAGGACCAGCTACATCTAAATGCACCCAAGGAGTTTCTTTCACAAATTGTTTGAGAAATAAGGCAGCGGTAATCGAACCACCAGCACGGGGACCCGTATTCTTCATATCGGCAATCCCAGACTTCAAACCCTCAAAATATTTTTCTTCCATAGGTAGCCGCCAAAACTTTTCACCTGCGGTTTCAGCAGCAGCTTGAATTTCATGAGCTAAAGTATCGTGGGGAGTAAATAATCCCGCGATCTCATCTCCCAAGGCGACAATGCAAGCACCAGTTAAAGTAGCTAAGTCAACGATCGCATCTACGCCTAATTTTTCAGCAAACACCAGCGCATCTGCTAAAGTTAAGCGTCCTTCAGCGTCAGTGTTATTCACTTCAATTGTCTTGCCATTTGAGGCTTTAAGGATATCGCCAGGGTGCATGGCACGACCGCTGATCATGTTTTCGGTCGCGGCACTGATAAAATGAACCTCTACATCGGGCTTCAATTGAGCGATCGCTTTAGCTGCCCCTAGAGTCGCCGCAGCACCACCCATATCCATTTTCATCGTTTCAATCCCGCTGCCAGCGCCCTTGATGTTCAAGCCCCCAGAATCGAAGGTTAAGCCCTTACCAATAATCGCTAGCTTGCGTTTAGGCGTACCATCGGGTTTGTATGTTAAGTGGATGAATTTAGGAGGCAATTCTGAAGCTTGGGCAACACCTAAAAACGCGCCCATACCTAACTTTTCACAATCTTCCCGTTCGAGAATTTCAACCGCCAATCCGTGTTCGGAGGCGATCGCCTGTGCTGTTTCTGCCATTGTGACTGGTGTTACGGCATTAGCTGGAGCAGCCACCAATTCCCGCGCCAAAATTACACCCGAAGCAATATGGCTGGCACGGGTAACAGCATCATCTTGACTGCCCAACCCTAGTAAGTCAACTCGCTCTACAGTTGGCGGTTTCTCTTCTGGTTCTGACTTAAACCGATTATCTTGAAATAAAGCCAGTTGAATTCCCTCAGCCAAAGCTTGAGCCGTCGCCGCCGGATCGTTATTCCATAGTGGCAAACTGATTCCTAAAGTTTTACACCGTTCCTTTTTCGCTAACCGCGCCACTGCCGCAGCTGCTTTACGCCAGCTATCTATTTTTAGTCCTTCTGGCTTACCCAGTCCTACTAATATGACTTTGCGGACGGCGCTACCACCGCCAACCCGCGTCACCGTCGTACTACCTTCTTTCGCCTTAAACTCCGTATCTGCGATTAGTTCCGCGATCGCCCCAGCAAATTTTCCGTCCAGATCTGCCAGTTCGCCTGTTAATTCTACAGCATCCTCAAATAAACCAAGGGCAAGAGCATCTCCAGCCCAGTCTAAAAGTGGTGTATCAATCGCTCGAATTTCCATTACTCTGCGTTCCGCTTTTTAGCTTCTTGTTCCAGTATTGCGTAAAAAAGGGAGTAGGGAGCAGGGATAAGAGAGCTGAGGGAGCTGAGGGAGTGAAGAGAGAGTCGCGGAGCGCAAGGTTGCGCTCGGGAGCTGAGGGAGCAAGACAATTCACGCATTCAAAATTTACCTCTCGCAAGAGCGCCTTTCACCAACTACCAACTACCAACTACCAACTACCCATTACCATTAAAATGATATAAGTCATGAGTTAAATTCAGATCGAGTGGGAGACAGCGACTTACTTAAGGGAATTAACCTGTACCTGGTGGGAATGATGGGTGCGGGCAAGACGACAATAGGACAAATACTAGCAGCCCAACTCGGTTATGGGTTTGTCGATACGGATGCAGTCATCGAACAACTGACGCAAAAATCGATTAACCAAATCTTTGCTGAAGAGGGAGAAACAACGTTTCGGCAGATAGAAACCAAAGTCTTATCAGAAGTTTGTGCCTACACTCGTCTTGCCATTTCTACCGGTGGCGGAATAGTATTGCGGCGAGAAAACTGGAGTTATTTGCATTACGGCTTAATTGTTTGGCTGGATGTGCCGGTCGAACAACTCTACAGCCGCTTAGCAGAAGATAATACTAGACCTTTACTACAAGATCCCGATCCAATTGGAAAACTGCGATCGCTCCTCGATGAGAGGCGATCGCTCTACGCTGAAGCTGATTTGCACATCACCCCCCATCCCCAAGACACCCCAGACGCAATCGCAACACAGGTATTAGAAGCAATTCCTTCAGTGCTGAAAGCGGGAGTCGGCAGTCGGGAGTAAGGAGTCGGGAAAGGAGGACAAGGGGGACAAGGGAGACAAGGGAGCAGAGGAGCAACTACCAACTACCACTCTTCACTGATAACTGAATCACTGATAACTGAATCACTGATAACTGTCAGCATACTGCCAAGCTTGCTCGAACTGCTTTTGGACGACTTGAGCTTCCGCTTGCTTGTTCTGTGCTTTAAGGCTTTGCATTAACCCATAGAGAGACCAGCCGTTTTCGGGATAAATATTCAAATCATCTCGATAGGCTTGTTCTGCTTGGGCAAAACGACGTGCTTTGAGCAAAATACCTCCCAGCGATTGTCGTGCGGGTTGAGACCAGTCAGCAGGTTCGGTGTAAACAAGAGCATCTTCTAGCTTGACTGCTTGTTCTAAATGCGCGATCGCCTGCTGGTAATTTTTCTGCTGTGCGGCAATTTCACCTGCTAGCACTTGGGAGGCAAGATTTAAAATACTTGCCGTTGAGTTAAAGCCCCAAATTTTGATGTCTTGCAAGGCTGGAATCGCGGCGATCGCTTGTAGTTTTTTTAATTCCCGTATTGCTGGTTTAATTTGACCTTTGGCAGCAAAAGCACGTCCGCGTACGTAGTGCCAAACTCCCGATGGATATTTCAGATCTTTTGCGGGTGCAGCGGTGGAGAGGATTCGATCCCATTGCCCAAACCGAAGATAAGTATACATCGGAATTGTAGAGAAGTGCTGCAAAGCTCCAGCAAAATCGGGCTGCCGCATGAGTTTTGCATCGACTTTGGCTGTGCGAAGTGCTGCCTGGGTTGCGACTTTACTCTGTCCGGTCATCAGGGCGGCGAACCAGAGAAAATGATGGTTGTGGGGCATATAAGCCAACGGATAAATCCCCTCTACCTGATTTCGAGCGGCATAAGCGTTGTCAGCAACAATTCCGCGTTGATTGGACAGTACGGCATCGTGATATCTGCCTACACGAATATAGATGTGCGATGCCATGTGTACTAGATGTCCAGAATTGGGAACTAGTTGCATCAGGCGATCGGCAGACGCAACTCCCAAATCGGGACGTTCTTTCTCTACGGCATGAATGTAAAGATGGTTAGCACCAGGATGGTTGGGATGTTCTTGTAGAATTGACTCTAAGGTGGCGATAATTTCTTTACCTGTTGGTTTAAGTGTGCCATCTTCCTCCCAGTAATCCCAGGGAGTTGTGTCCATTAAAGATTCAGCAAACAAAGTTGCTGCATCTGGATCGTCTGGGTAGCGTTGGGCAACTTCTCGCATGGCGTTAGCATAGGCAAGATCGAATGACTTGCGGTCTTCAACTGGCTGCGATGGGTAACGTTTTGCTAATGCTTGAATGTAAGCCTTTTCTTTGTCACTAGCATTTTTACTCAGCTTAAGTGCTTGCTGGAGCGATCGCCAAGCTTCAGACACTGCTTCTGGTTCCATCGGTGCGTTGATGTTGGGTCCGAGAACGAGAGCAACACCCCAGTAGCAAATCGCACATTCAGGATCGAGTTTAGCAGCCTCTTTGAAAGAACGGGCTGCTTCTGCATGATTGAACCCATATGCTAAGGTTAAACCTTGGTCGAAGTAGCGTTGAGCCAGTTTTGAATTCGTTGAAATAGGGTGGTGGAGATTGCCGAGATTGTCAAATAGTGTGGCAGTGGGTTGAGATGATGTTGCTTGAGCGAGGTGCATCGCATGATGGTTAGACGGAGCGCGATCGCGGTTCGATTCTTTTGCCACTGCTAATTTCAATGGTGCAGACTGAGTGACAGCTAGTCCTAACGTTATTAATAGCGCCCAAATAAATAGCGTGAGGCGTTTAGAGACGAAAGACATATGTTCTCCAAAAATTGAAATTCGTGAAATTCTGTTATGTGTTATACCTACACGTGGTCTTCCAGAAAATTTCAGAATAGGAGAAACAAAAATATACAGAAGCAATACATCTATATGGGCGCACAGCCGTACGCCCCTACTGCAAATACGTGTACCTCATTCAATTGAAAATTGCGATAAATGCACCCAGGTTGAACTTAAGGTAATGGTGCTGCGGAGTTGATACTATAACTGGAGGTAACTTTACCAAGCTGCGATCGCAATTGCGGATATTGTGTCTCAGGAACGATGAAGTGAATGTAAGAAATTTTGTCATCATCTTGCTTGACATAACCGTAGCCCAACATTTTGCTTTTTTTACCTTGCAGGTTAGTCACTGTATAAGTCCAATGTACTTGCAGCCAACCGCCACTCACCGATTCGGTGGCAGCTAACTGAAAATCAGGATTCGCACGATACTGTTGTTGGGCTGCTCTGGCTAAAAATCGGTTCAATCTTTCTTGGGAAATTTGACCTTTTTGCTGAAATGCTTCTCTAGTAAAGACATCAACTACAATAGCTGCATTATTTGTCGGATCGTACCAGCTTACAATTGCTTCACCCGTCGTACTGCGATCGCGACGCTGCCAGTCTTCCGGTACGTCAATTGAAAACAGATTGGTATTGTAAGTATAAGTTTTCAGCCGACCGATTTTCACTTGTTCGTTCAAGTTTGATGTTGTCGATGCTGGCTGCGGAGAAACACCATTTGGCTGATTGTTGGTTGTTGACGAGGAATTCAATTCACTCGGTTTGCCGTTTTGCTCTGCGATCGCTGTAGGAAAGTCATTACTGCTAGAATTCGTTTTTGGTCTTGTTACATAGCTAATTGCCACAAATAGCACGGCTAAAGCTACTAAGCTACCGCAAAGAATTAAAGCAGCTTTTGCCAAAGTGACTAGTTTATTAGTGGCAGCAGAGGTTTTAGCTTTTTCACGATTAGCTTTACCTGAAGTAACACCTGTCTGAATTTCTTTTCTCTCTACTTGGTTGGGAGGCGTAGAGACTGCTGTTGGTGGCGGAGGAGAGGATTCTGGAATAATTGTCTGTGAAGCAGAAGTCGCAGAAGTCGATGAAGTTGCAGCTGGTGGTTGCGGCGTACTGACTTTCGGTGGAGTAGGAGTCGATGGAGTTGCACTCGGTGGCGTTTGCGGCGCGCTGGCTCTTGGTGGAGTAGGATTTGGTGGAGTTGCACTGACTGGTGCTTGTGGCGTACTAACTCTCGGTGGAGTAGGATTTGGTAGAGTTGCACTGACTGGTGCTTGTGGCGCACTAACTTTTGGTGGAGTAGGATTTGGTGGAGTTGCACTGACTGGTGCTTGTGGCGCACTGACTTTTGGTGGAGTAGGATTTGGTAGAGTTGCAGTCGGTGGCGTTTGCGGCGCACTAACTTTCGGTGAAACAGCATGAGTGTCGAGCTGCTGCAAAGCTGCTAACATAGCAGGCGCATTCATGTAGCGATCGCGGGCGGATGGTTGTATTGTTTTATCTAAAATCGCCGCAAATTTTGGACTCACATTTAATGTTTGCTGTCGCCAGTGGATCTCACCCGTCAAAGGGTTAGTTTTCAGTTCTTGCGGCATCTTACCTGTCAGTAAATAAATTGCCGTCAAGCCTAAAGCATACAAATCGCTGGCAAATAGAGGTTTTCCCGCTGCTTGTTCGTTGGGAATAAATCCTGGCGTACCTACCACAATCGAACTTGTGGCACGACCGGAAGCCGTTACCGTCGTTCCCATGATTTCCTTAATCGTGCCAAAATCGATCAAGACAGGTTTGCTATCTCGCGATCGCCAAATAATATTGTTTGGTTTTAGATCGCGGTGAATAATACCTTGACTGTGAATGTATTGCAGAACTGGCAGTATATCTAATAGTATTTCTTTAACTTCTCGTTCGCTAAACAGTCCTACTTGCTGGACGCGATCGCTCAGAGTTTGACCTTGAATCCACTCTTGAACTAAATAAAATTCTCCAGCCTCTACAAAATAGGCATATAGACGAGGGATTTGACTATTGATATCGCCTAGCGTTTCTAAAGTTGCGGCTTCACGCTGAAATTTTTCTCTGATTATTCGATCGACCTGGGGACTGTTTTCGATCGGTTTGAGCTGCTTAATGATACATTTCTTACCAGAAGGCATCTGAGTGTCTTCTGCTAAAAAAGTCTTCCCAAACCTCCCATTTGCTAGTTCTCGCAGCACTCGGTAACGATTTTCTAACAAGATTGCTGCCATCGGAAGTTACTGATTTTCGGTTTTAGTTCTAACATACCACGTTCGGTTGTCAGTTATCAGTTGTCAGTTGTCGTAGGGGCGGGTTTAGCAAACATATTCACGGGCTTTAGCCATAATCTTTGTTCAAAACCCGCCCGTACAGTTGTCAGTATAAAGACATTACATGTAACGTCTCTACTGCTGGTCGAATCGCTGCATAAACTAACTGAGGGCAACCTAAGTAACATATAACAAGCATTGCGCAGTAGGAGAAACCCCATGCACGCTAACATCTGGTCTATCTTTGCTATCTTAGCTGTACTAATTCAAGTTATCCCTGCTGTAGTCGTCTTGTACTTAGCAACGGCAACCGATCGGCAGGAATGGTTTTGCTAGAAAACTTTACTAACTAGAAAACTTTACTAAGTCAAACCCTGCAAAATGATGAAATTTTGTTACAACATCTACTGCTACTTTCGGTTAATCTGGAGTTAAGCTTATGTTTAGTTTCAGTAAAGATTTAATAAAGACTACGGCTAGTTTTGACAATTTAGCTGGGAAAATACTTAAATTAGTGATGTAAGAAAATTTCTTCTTTGCTTCTCGATCTTGGCATAATCGAGGCGCAAAACTCGCTATACAAAAACACGAGAAAAATAACTGTTACGCTGTCTACCTTGCAGACAGACAGCAAAGGGTGCTACCTACAGCCTATTTACAATGCTAAGCAGCATTACAATATCGATTTAAACAAAACAAAGCTAAAAAAAATTAAGCACAGTTTCCGACCTTAACCAAACTCTGAGGAAGTTAGGTTTACCGCTTAAGGCAGAGCATTCTGTAGCTTTTGCTTGCATCTCTGCAACATTTGCTATGGGTAATCTTGCTACTTTTATGCAATTTGCTGTTAGTCTTGGGTGCTGGTAACAAATTTACTTAGAAGTATGCGCTTTTTCCGTAATCTTTGTCACTCAAGTTGAATTTGTAGTTATACATACAATGCATCAGCCTAGAAAAAAATTTTGTTGACTGCGGACAAAAATTGTTGTTTTTTGTAAAGTTTAACTGAGCCAGATATGCTTTCTCTGCTGGAAACCTACAAGCGATCGCCATGCATCAAATCTAAAATCGCAGCGTATCTATATATAACATTTGATTAGTAGGTCAGCGCATATAGCTCAAATCAAGCCTTCATAAGTTGTTAGGAAATGTTTGCGTCCTATGTCGTTACTAATTCTCGTAGTTGATGATGAGCCGTCGATTCGTGTTTCTACCAGCTATGCACTGGAGCAAATTGGTTACTCAGTAGTTACGGCAGAACATGGAAAAGAAGCGCTGAGAATTATTGAGGAATATCAACCTCATCTAGTGATTACCGATATTATGATGCCGCAGATGAATGGATACGAACTGATTCGATGGGTGCGTCAGCGTCCAGCATTTCGGTTATTGCCTGTCGTATTTTTAACTGCAGGCACGGAAACGGAAGAACGCATTCGCGGCTATCAAATGGGAGGGGATGCATACTTACCTAAACCGTTTGAATTAGATGAGTTACATGCTGTCGTTCGCAACCTGCTAGAGCGATCGCAGCTGATATCTCAGCTGATGCAATGGGAATTACGCCTGCGCGATCGCGCACAAAATACAGGTAGGCTACCCGTCTCTACAGATACTTTCGACTACAATCCTCTCAGTGTTCCAACACCAATTTCATCGCCAACTGAATCCTTACACCACCAATTGCATTCTCAAATCCGAGCAACAATTGCAGCCACTAGATCTCGCATTAATTTCACCGACAGAGAACAGGCTGTACTCAAATTTCTGGCGCAGGGACTATCTAATTCTCAAATTGCTACCAATCTATTTCTGAGTCCGCGCACGATAGAGAAATACGTGAGTAACTTATTAGGTAAAACAGGAACTAGCAATCGTGTCGAATTGTTACGGTTTGCGATGGAAAACCATTTAATTTCGTAAGACACTCGTAAAAACTGCGATCGGAGGGTAGCATCTACCAAATCATCTTAAGATTTCGGAATTTGGATTTTAAATTTTGGATTACAGAAAATTGCGTCAGCAAATTTTAGTAGGTTGAAATTGGTAGCGATCGCCTCAAACAGTATGTTCTTTTTCTATCTATGGTATCTTAGCAATATTTAATTACAGATCTTTATATTTCTCGCCATTCACTTACTCAATAGCAATTTTTTTAGTTAAACCGCCTTCTACTAAAGGCAACAAAAATAGAATATTTATTATCTGACATCCAAGTTTGGTGCTAAGGATAATATGTTTCCATAGAAACCTATTATATCCTAGTACTTGACTTGGCTTTTTTAATATAATAACTTCTAAAAATAGATAGCCTATCTACTGTTTTAAAACGGGTATATACCTAGTGAACTCACCCACTATTTGGGTAACTTTGCCGTACAAATAATCTGAATCTTTTTATAGGTTATTAGTAGATAACGAATAATAGCCTGAGCAAGAAAAAACAGAAAAGTTTTTCAAACAGGTTTTCCGAAATCAAATCTGAACCAACTGTAGGATTAAATAACGAGAAACAACAACTAAAGCTGGCAGTTACTCTTACAGCGTTCTCTCAGCACTAAAAGATGTTCTCTAAACCGAATCTGTATAAAAAACGGTCGGTAAATCTGAAAGTCAATATAGTAAAAAATTTATAAAGTTACTTTATTGATTAAAAATACCCAAACTTGAATCACTTTTTTGATGAGAAAGTTTCTAGGTATTTTAAAGATTAAAACTCAAACGAACTAAACTTTAAGTGCATAATTCTCGGATCGCAAACGTACAACAAATTAAGTCACACAAACAACTTCAGGAGACTACTCACAATGATTAACGAAACCAGCACCGAATTATTTGTCGAACTATCTGACGAACAACAACAATTAGTCGCAGGTGGTTATTCTTGGGACGGCTACGGTGACAATTCTATCTACGATGCTTTGGGAACCAGCTTGAAAGAGAAGCAATCAGTACAACACCTGAAAGTCGGAATTGCTTCGACTCGTCAAGGTAGCTATGTTGAGCAAGATTACTTGAATGCTAACCAAAGCTTTGAAACTGACGCTTTCAAATATTTCACCGCTAAATAATTGAGCTGCATAATTCTTGCATTGCAAACGTACAACAAATTAAGTCACACAAACAACTTCAGGAGACTACTCACAATGATTAACGAAAACACCGAATTATTTGTCGAACTATCTGACGAACAACAACAATTAGTCGCAGGTGGTTATTCTTATCCCGGTGGTGGTGATGGTCAGTCCATCTATGACATTCTCAATACAAACTTGAAAGAAACGAAATCCGTACAACAACTCAAAGTCGGAATTGCCTCGACTCGCGACGGTAGCTATGTTGACCAAGAGTATCTGAATGCTAACCAAAGCTTTGAAACTGATGCTTTCAAGTTTTTCACCGCTAAATAGTTAGATTAACTGAACTCATAATGTGTAATTCTCTCAACTCAAATGAGAGAATTACCACCCAGCAAATCTCAAATTAATTTACACCTACAATTTCAACTCAAATAACTTCAGGAGACTACTTACAATGATTAACGAAACCAACACCGAATTATTTGTCGAACTATCTGACGAACAACAACAATTAGTCGCAGGTGGTTATTCTTGGGACGGCTACGGTGACAA
>NZ_JACJQX010000074.1:0-14045 GCF_014696895.1 Chroococcidiopsis sp. [FACHB-1243]
GTGCCTAGAAACTACAGCCGCACAGAGAGCAGAGTTAACCGAGCGTGCTTGGACTTGGAATGACATTGCTACGTATCCCACACTTGTGTAGGGCATGACCGTCCAACCTATCCCAAACTCGTAATCGATGAGTTTGCATCCATTACTTTTGAGGAAGATGCAGGTTCAGATCGAGAAGATATTATCGCCTGCGCTCCGGCGCAACTACCAGAAAATTATGCTGCTAGACGCAATTGAGACGGCAATGAACCGATCGTGCTACTCCTATTGGGCAAATGACTAGCGAGGCAGGTCGTTGCCTCTCGTTTCGCGAGCAGGGATAAGCATCATCAATCCGATGAGATAGGCAAAAGCAAACGTGAAGATGCCTCGATCGTAACCACCCAGCACTTGAATCAGAACCCCGACGAAGAACACGGCGATCGTCGTCAGCAGTCGTCCTACATTAAAACTAATACCTGTAGCAGTGGCGCGGACGTGAGTGGGGAATAGCTCAGGAATATAAGCCGACAGTATGCCTTGATTGAAACCGATGAAGAAAGACAGCACGAAGGCAAGGGCAAACAACAGCGGCGTAATCTCGTGTATCGTCACGAATAAGATAGCTGATGTGGTGAAAACACCAATGTAACCAACAGCTGCTGCACGCTTGCGTCCTAGAGTGTTCGAGACAGCACCGCTGATTAATCCGCCCACAAATGCGCCGATGCCAAGCGCGATCGCACTCAGGCTGCGGTTGCCTTGCGCCTGTACTGGAATACTCAGACTGCTCACCCACGCAGGTATCCATGTATAGGCAGCCCATAATCCGATCAGCATACTACCATAAAGCCCCACACCGATTGCCAGATCTTTGCGGTGTTGCGGCTGGAACAGGTGCGATCGCGCTGCGACGAATTCGCCTGTAGTTTGTTTGCGTGCCTGCCAAATCTCGCTTTCCCGCACGAATAGCAAGATGAGGAAGACGAGCAAGATGGAGAGACTGCCCAGCGCGTAAGCCGTGCGGAAGTCGGCAATGCTTGCTTGGAACAAACCCGTCAGCACGAAGCCCAAGGGGAAAGCGTTAATCAGGATGCCAACGACTCGCGCGCGGTTCCCCTTCGCCCACGTCTCGCTGGCGAGAACGGCTGTAGCGAGCAGGATGCCCCCAGCTCCGGCTCCCGTTATTATGCGCCAGAGAACTAGAGACGCGAGCGACTGCACGAAGGCTGTGCCCAGCATACCCAGACTGCAAGCGAGCGTACTTGTGACGAACGCCACCTTACGTCCCAGCCGATCGCCCAATCCGCCCAGCAGCAAGCCGCCCACTGCCCATCCAAACAGAAATGCCGCACCAGCAAACGATCCAACCTGGGCAACGTCCTGCCGCGTTGCAGTTGGGTAAAGCGCCTGCACCATCGGTGGCAGATACACGCCGAACAACGTCGCACTGAGTCCCGCGCTCACCGTTGCCAGCCACGATACAAAGAAGAGTGTCCATTGCTGCATGAGACTAAAAATAGCGTATACTTTCTAACCGTCTATTTGAAAAGTGCTAGCTCTTTACAGAAGCTCAGATTCGTATATCCAAAAAGTATATCTTTTCACGCCTCAACTAGTCGTTACAATTTATGCTTTTTTCTCGAAAATTACACTTGAAACTCCATTTTTTGGAATTCAATCTTTTTCCCATCTGCTGCACGATCGAGCGATTTTTAGCACGGTCGTATCTTTTTATCTTTAGATATGTTTCTATGTGCCGAGTAACGTCCCACATTACGATCTACAAGTTCTACATCCCAGTTATTGCAACACTTAGCAATTTTGGATCTGGAAGCATTCGAGACAATAAATAGTTAAATACCATGTAGACGTATAGTTGCACTAGAACAAATTAGTTCTATACTAAGCAATAATCTCTTCACTACTAAAAAAATGTCTCATATTGGTATACTATGTCCTGGAGCAATCGGTCATCTAAATCCCATGTGTAATTTGGGAATTGAACTGCTGCGTCGCGGACATAAAGTCACATTGTTTGGCGTACCAGAAGTAGAAGAAAAAATTTCCCAGTCTGACTTGGAATTTTATGAAATTGGAACTAGTGATTTCCCTCCTGGCAGCATAGAGGCTATTTACACCCAGCTAGGACAATTAACTGGATTAAAAGGATTAAAATTTGCCATTCAGTTTTTTGAGAAGGAAGCTAGTATGTTGTTTCGTGATGCTCCTGGGGCTATTCGCAATGCTAGAGTTGACCTTCTTCTCATCGATCAAGTTACAACTGCTGGGGGAACTGTTGCCGATTATCTAAACTTACCTTTTATTACAGTCTGCAACGCATTACCGATTAATAGAGAACCTGGTGTTCCTCCTTATTTCACTCACTGGAGATATGAAAATGTTTGGTGGGCTAAGCGGCGAAATCAATTGGGAAATGTCCTAATCAATTACCTCAGCCGACCCATTTGGAATGTCATAGTCCAGCAGAGAGAAATATGGCATTTGCCACGTCATCATCAACGAGATGATGCCTATTCGCAACTTGCTCAGATTGCTCAGTTGCCTCAAGAACTCGATTTTCCTCGTGAAAAAATCGTGCCTTGGTTTCATTATGTAGGAACGCTAAAAAGCCCTAAAGATATAGAGCCTGTATCGTTAAACAAGCAGTCTTTCTCTTTTGAAGAACTAGATGATAAACCCTTAATCTATGCATCTCTGGGAACATTACAAAGCCATAACTGGAAAATTTTTCATTGTATTGCTGAAGCCTGCTTGGATATCAATGCACAGTTAGTAATTTCTCTAGGAAATCCTAAAGCAGATCCATCGAAGACTAATTTCCCAGGCAACCCACTTGTCGTTGCTTTCCCACCTCACCAACAATTGATTAACCGTTCTAACTTGGTCGTGACTCATGCAGGCAGCACAGCAGTAAGTTGTTTAAGTAGTGGAGTTCCTATAGTTGCTATTCCTATTACTACCGATCAACCTGGCATGGCAGCAAGGGTAGCACGAGCTGGAGCTGGTGAAGTTGTCCCCCTGGCAAAACTAAATGTTGCCAAATTAAAAATGGCAATTGAGCGGGTGTTTGAAGATCGCACTTATCGAGACAATGCAGCAAAACTACGTTCTGCTATTCAGAATGCAGGAGGAGTAGTCTATGCTGCCGATGTTGTCGAACAGGCGATCCACACTAAGAGTCCTGTTTTTAATAGCCGTCTGCGTCGTTCTGTCTGAGCTATCCTATCCAGTCAGACACACTGATAGCCAAATTTACTACGAGGAGCGGGGTATGGTTAACACCCATTGATTTCTCGTTCCGACCTTTTAGGAGTTGGCTCACAAGGAATAACATTTAGGAGAGCGATATTTTACATACCCACTTCTGAAATCAACTCGATGAAGATCGCTTCTTCATAGCGTTCTAGCGATTTCAAGTTGAGATTGTACCCCGATCGACCGTGAACTTTGTCACCCAATGACAAGGGTTTCTTAGTGAGATTGCGAGCGATTAAAACCCATGTTACCAAATATTACAAGGAAGAATGAAGAATAAGTCAGCCGGTTTCTGTGTCACAACGCCAGCGAGAAAAAGCAAACTTTGGCAGCAGCATTTTTGGCAATATTTAATTCAAGATGAGCGAGATTTTACTCTACATTGTTCGCATTATTTAGGTTATTTTGTTAATTAATTTTGCTCCTGCGACTTATTCAAGAGACTTATAGCAAAAGCAAATATAAGAGTAATAACACCATAAAGTAATGAATGGCTCAGAAAGCTTTCTCCTCCTAAAAGTCGATCAAAAACTACCCTAACACCGCTCAACAGTATAGCAAAGATAGTTAGCAAAGTAACAACAAAACCAACTAGGAGTTTGAGCTTTCCTTTAACCAGCCAACTGCAATATATGCCCACAACAAGTGACTCCAAAAATGCTGCCAGTGGAAAGAAAGGATTTCCATTGGAGCATCCAGAAGCAAAAACACAAAGAGATGTACTAACTATATAAGTACATAAATCTATAGCTATCCCAACAAACAAACTCGTCTTATTAGGATATAGTTTCAATACTTCAAACACGATTACCTCCTAATTTTATATTTAATGCCGATACACGATCGTTGGTCAAAAATTAAGTTATCGGTCAATTTTGTGCGTTACACTGACTTCGTTGACGCACTCTGCGAAAGCGGCGATCGCTCAATTTTCAGGACAGTCGCTACTAAATTTGCTACGCTCTCGTTGAGACACCCCAGTAGCGAGAGCGAGCAGATTTACCTTAGATGCATGAACTTAGGAAGATGTTGCAGTTTATTCCACGCTTTCCCGACGCACAATCTAATAATTCCAGGTTGGCTGGTTTTCTACTAGACGTTGCTAGTCGCGATCGTCACTCTTCCTTGGGAAGCTTACAAAGGTCGAAGAACCCGAGCGAAGACAAAATCCGCTAAATCCATTCCCGACAGAAAACCATGATCCCCATCCCACTGAAAGTGGACACCCAGATAAACGCGACTTCTGGCATTTTCTAGTGCTGCTGCAGTGAAACTGTTATAGGTTCGCTTGACTCCCTCAGCATTAGGATCGTCCGTATCAGCACTGAAAGTCACATTATCGGTACCAAAGTAATTCCGCATCATACCTGCATGGGCTGCGCCAAAGGTAGCATGACCGGAAACGTAGGCAGGGAAAGCAGGACTAAACCGTCGTCCCTGTCGATCGATCGACAGGGGCTGCCAATTGCGGTCTGCTTCCGTGAGCAGGTTACCATCAGTATCTGCCTCACGAATAGCGGTTTCAGGTCGCCACAAATCGATTTGTGAGGAGTATTTGGCATCCCAGGCAACAACTCCCGCATCTGCTAGAGCGATGCCAACTAAAGCAAATAAACGGGCTGTTTCTAGTAACGGTAATTGGCGCTGTTGAGCAACAATTTGGGTAATGCGGAATAAATGACCAGGTGGTTTGTAAGTGCCATCAACATCATTCGCCCAGAAGAAAGCAATTTCAGTTTGTTCGGGGGTACGAACTGGTGAATTTGCCGCACCTAATTGTTTCACCTCGTTAAATTGCGCTGCATATTCCGAGCTGCGTAGCATTTCTACCTTATTAGGGTAGTTACCAGGTAGGGGGGGACGAAATGGAGTCAGGTCGCCGGACTCACCAGGGCGGATGCTGAAAGGTCTGACAGCAGGCCATTGCGGCGTAACAGGATCGCCGGAGCCAGTAGGTCTCCAGTCACCAGGGTTATTACCTAGCTGGTAGCGAGGGGGAAGTTCCGAGCCGTCACCAGTGCGTTGAGCGATTATCAGATCGGCAACAGCACGTCCTAACATTTCCTCCGACCTCCCTGGTACCGCTCCAAGTTGCTCTAAGGAAGCATTCAAGGCAGAGTCAAATTCGTTAATTTGGTTGGGATAGACTTTACACAATACTTGGTGAGCAGCAAAAACCGCCGCTGCTTCTGCCAAAGTCCCAGGCACTGCTGTTGGCAAACTAGACAAATAAGACTGATAAGTAGGTGTAGGCTCAAAGATGTTGATGACATCGTACATGGCGATATGCATCATTGCTCCAGCGCGGGCGATTGGGCAAGGAGCACCACCAATTTCACGAATGGTTTCTAGAAAGACGTTATTCCACTCAATAATTACGTTCATTGTCTACTCCTAAATGAAAACTTTAACTTCAGCCTGAAATATCAGTGATTTGAGAGATAGGTTATTCTTCTCTCAGGTCCAGCTCGTGAACCCAAAGGGGGTTGCGTCATAATTTTCTATGAAAATTAACAGGTGAATCTTTAATTGTTAGCTTGAGAAGTTTTATTCACGGGCATCGACCAAAGTTTGATGGTTTCATCGCTACTACCACTGGCAAGAGTTCGACCATCTGAGCTAAAAACAACAGACCAAACTGGTTTAGCGTGTCCTGTAATAGTGCTTAATTCTTCCCCTGTAGTTGGATTCCACAACTTCATCATCCGATCTGCACCACCACTGGCTAAGCTCTGACCATCAGGGCTAAAAGTAACCGACAAAACTTTCCCGTTATGTCCCGTCAGAGTACGCAACACTCTGCAATCATTTACCTGCCACAGCTTAATCGTCTCATCAGCGCTGCTACTAGCTAGAAGCTGACTATTTGGGCTAAAGGCAACAGATAAGACCTCACTAGCATGTCCTACCAATGTGCGTAATAATGCCGCACTTGCTTTTCCTGGTTGAGTCTCTATTTGCCATATCTTAATCGGACCGTTGTTACTACCGCTAGCTAAGAACTTTTCATCAGGACTAAAGGCAACAGACTTCAAAGAGCTAGTATTTTGAACTGTGTAAAGTTCTTTCCCAGTTTGCAAATCCCAGAGTCTAATGGTGTCATCAGCACCACCACTAGCAACTAAACGACCACTGGGACCGATCGCAATAGTTTCCACGTCATCAGTATGACCGTTGAAGGTACGCATCAACTTGCCCGTCTTCAGATTCCAGAGCTTAATCCGGTTATCCCAACTGCCACTAGCAAGGATTTTGCGATCGGGACTAATAGCAATAGATTTGACTGCATCAGCATGAGCTTTAAAGGAGTAGAGTAATTCGCCAGTTCGCAGATTCCAAACCTTGAGCGTGCCGTCATAACTGCCACTAGCTAATGTCTGATTATCTGGGCTAATCGCGATCGCATAAACCCAAAATGAATGTCCTTTGAGCGTGCGAACAGGTTGAGGATTTGTCAAAGACGCACTAGTTGATGTGCGATTTCTTTGAGCAAAGAATCCAAAATAACTGAACCCGATTAGGACTGTTGTCGTGGCGATCGCTAAAGCTATAAGTTGTTTTTGGGAAAATAGCTTTAACAGCATGGCAATGTACTTCTTCGGTAAAATTAGAGCGATCGCTAGCGGCGTTGTCGAGCAATCTTTGCTGAAGATGCTTTGCTCAGGTCTTTTTGTTGCTGACCTTGGCGTTCGAGCTGGAGCCGGATGAGAAATAAAACAATTATTCCAGCGCTCGATGCAATGCCAATAGGTGTTAAATACGTCCAATGACCTGCCATTTTATCCCAGATATGCCATGTTAAAAGAAACATGGCTAAGTAAGTTAGTTTATGCAACTGCTTCCAGTTTTTCTTCAGCTTCCTTACACTCCAGTCATTAGAAGTTATGGCTAGAATTGTAAAAATAGTGAAAGTAGATATGCCTTGTACGTAAACCCAAAACGTTTTTGGATCGGAAAAATCGAGCTGTCTTTTTTCGACGAGCAGATAACCATGAGCTAATGCCAAAAAGAATGCAATCACACCAATGAGTCTGCGATGTTTCAGCAACCATTTAGGAATGCCTGTTTCTTTAGTTTTAGGAAAAACAATTCTGAGAATTGTGGGAAGTAAAGTGACAATGTAGCTGACTAATGCTAGAAAACCTAGAAAATTAGGTAGCGGAAACGAATCTAGTACAAACATGAGCTAACTCCGCAGATTCTAGTACAGATATGTATAAGTCATGGTTAACTCAGCAACAATTGAGCGTACATCTTGCTACAATAAACACTTTAAGCAGAAAATTAATGTTCATGACTCTTTTCCAGGTTGTGTTGCAAAAACTTTTGTAGAACAGAGAAACGGAGTTGCTGAATGAATCGTTCGCGGATCTGCTGATTATTGAGTTTCATGATGTCATGAGGGATGTTTAGGAGAAGCAACTGCCGTTTCAGGAGAATTTGTGACAACAGAACTGGGAGGTTCTTTTAAGAAAAAAGCACATAAGCTAGCACAAATTAGAGCTGTAACGCCCATGCTGTAAAACAGAGTTTGGGCATTGCTGAGACTGTAGATCAGCAAATAAACCACACCCCCCACGTTGCCATAAGCACCCACGCTTCCCGCGATTTGTCCGGTTGCAGACTTGCGGATTAATGGCACAATACTAAAGGTTGCCCCAGCTCCAGCTTGAACAAAATAGGCGCAGAACATCGTTACCCCGACCGCAACAGTAAGATTTGAGCGATCGTCAAGCTTGCCCATGAGTAAGTAGCCGATGCTAATGCCAAGCGTTAGTCCTGTCGTCGTCCATTTCCGACTACCAGTGCGATCGCTAATCCATCCGCCGCTAGGACGAGACACTAAATTTAAGACTGGATAAGCGGTTGCAACCAGACTTGCCACCACCGGATTTAGCCCAAACGTTTGTTCAAACCAAGTCGGCAAAATCGATAACACGGTAATTTGAGAGCCAGAGTTGGTTAAATAAGTAAAGTCGAGCAGCGCGATTTGCCGCATCTGGTAGCGTTGGTTAAGCGGATAGTGTTGACTAGGCTGAAGAAACTCTGAACTAAAAGGATTGAGCGAGCCGACAATTTCCCGATTCACCTGCCAAGCTCTGTAGAACTGAAATAAGTACAGTAAACCCAGAAAGAACCAGATGAACCCTACTTGAACCCAAGTCAAGAAGCGAACGTTGTTCTGAGCCAGCGGATAGGTCAGCAATCCTAGCGAAACGAGCAACCCTAAATCCAACAGCGTCATTGCCCAAAAACTACACCCGCTTGTGACTTCTAATCCACCATGTCGCTTAGGACGCTGGTACACCTTGCCAGGTGGGGTGTCTTGGGTGTAACGAAAATAGAGGCTGCCGTAAACAGGGGTTACAAAACCAATCGCGGCGATCGCCATCCGCCAGTTCAACGTTCCACCTGTGAAATAAGCGATCGCCACGGCTAGCAGCGGCAGACAAAACTGAGCTGCTGCTGCACCAAAGTTGCCCCAACCGCCGTAGATTCCTTGCGCCAGACCAATTTCTTTTGATGGAAACCATTCTGCAACCATGCGAACGCCAGCCACAAATCCAGCTCCCATGATGCCGTTAATCAGACTGCTCCAAACCAATTGATGAAAATCGCGTGCAGTTGCACTCAGCAGGCAAGGCACAATCGCAAAAACGAGCAATGCCGAAAACGTTAATCGCGGTCCATAGCGATCGAGTACCATCCCAATTGCAATCCGAGCCGGAATGGTCAGCGCCAAATTGCAAATTGCTAAAACTTTCAGTTGCGGTAAGCTCAGGTGCAGTTCGTGCTGTATTGTTGTGGCAAAGGGGGCGAGGCTAAACCAAACCACAAATGAGAGAAAACGAGCGAACCAATTGAGATGAAGAATGCGATAGCGATCGCGAAACGAGAACAAAGCTGGGAGCATGGTTTGGATCTTTTGAAGGTTTTGGGCGATCGCAGATTTGAATATAGATTTAGCAAAGCTATTAGATTGAACAGCTAAGGATGACGCTCGTATCTCATGCCGCAATATATGAGTTTCATATTTCACCTTTTAAAATTTAAAATGTGTGGTGCGCGAGTATGAACTGTTTGCGGCAGGGTAGTTCATTTCTGCCATCTATTTCCGTTCCGCGCTAATATTCACTCAATGCGTGTCAAAATCTCACTTGCTACTCGCTCGGCTGATTCTAGAGCTGACTCCATGCTAGGAGATGCGATCGCCGTATGTTCGCCAGCAAAGTGAATTCTTTGCCAAGGTTGAGCCATTTTGCCTCGAAAGCGGCGGATTTGTCCAGGTGCAAAGTGAGAATAAGCGCCTCGTGCAAATGGATCGCGACCCCAAGAAACAACACTGGCTATCTCCACATTTCCCCTACTTGCAGGGCGGATGCGCGCCAGTTCCGCTCGGACAAATTCAGCTAATACCTGCGAATTCATACTATCCAACTGTTGAGCACTAGCACCACCTGTAATGCAAGCTAAGTTTTGCATTCCTGTTTCATCCTCTACGGTATAAATACTTTGAAGTGGCGTATCCGTCCACATTTGCGGGGGGAATCCATCTTCCTTCCAGAAGGGACGGCGAACTGCCAATTGAACTCGCGTCACGATCGTATAGGGTAATTCTGCTACTGCTTCAGCCTGCACGCCTTGTAGCTGAGGAGTTATTTTTATCCGCCGCAGCACGGAAAATGGCAAAGTCACGATAGCATAATCAGCTTGAAACCTCGATCCGTCAGCACATTCGACTTCCACTCTAGAGTCGCTCGATCGCATCGACTTTACCACCTTGCGAGTTTGAACGGGAAACTTTAAGGCTGCTGCCATTTTCTCTGGTAGGCGAGAGTTACCGCCCTCGATTCGCATAGGTTGTTTACCGAGAGTCTTAGCTCTTTGGTTATTTCGGAGTGCCCAGAGAGCAGAGGTAGCCTCCACACTATTAAAGAAGGAAGTAGGATTGAAGTTCATCAGACGTAAAGCTTCTGAAGAAGCGCCTTTGGTACTCAGATATTGCTTTAAGGGAATGTCGAAATCGAAATATTCTGCCCTTGTCCAAGCGGTGTCATCCGGTAAAGGATTATCTGGGCTGAGGTAAGATGACAACAGTTGCGGTGGTAGTGTGTTGCCTTCTGCCACTGCTAACAAGTTAGCAGGAGATGCAGCCCAGTTCGGAGGCAGTACGGGTTGCCCGCGCACGTACAACAGTGTTCCTTGCCCCGAATTAATTGTTGGTTGAGTAGATACTTGCAAATTTTCGGCTAGAGCGAGCAAGCGCTGGTAATTCTCATTGAGTGCTTGACCTCCTGCTTCTGGTTTGCCAGGAATATCATCTAGAGTATAGACGCGACCACCAACGCGATTGCGTGCTTCTATTACAGTCACTGCTAGTCCTTTTGCCTCTAACAGCAACGCTGTATATAAGCCCGAAAGACCAGCGCCGAGAACCAATACCGAGGTTGGTTTACTCTCGGCTGCTGCTACCTGCTGGAATGCCCGCCCCAAAACAAATGAGGTTAAAACTGTCTGGCTAAGTCCCCAAAAGAATTCACGACGATTAAAATCTTTGGTAGTCATGGTTTTTTTCTATTTGATGGATTGAGTGAGTGCAGGTGTCTTTTACAGCAAACAGAAACGTTTTCTGACGAAAAAGCTAGATTGGCTCAATATTGTATTCGCTGCCTCGGCTACTAATTGTCGACCAAAACTGTGAAAGCAGCGACAGCTATCAATAGCTTAGGTTTCTACCAACTCCAAGTAATTTTTCCGCTTGAGGCAAAGTAGACAATTGCTTTGTGTTAGGAACGACTGATAGTTTACTCTGATTTTGTTTACCAGTACGTGCCTTCACGCACTGGCGTTTGTCAAAGTTGGAACTGAAACTAGATCGAAGTACTACGGCAAGACTGTAAATGCGTAGAACTGATTATTGGGTGTTGTGGTTGGATCGTAGCGCCTGTAGCCAGAACCCCAATACACCATACCATTAACTACCACAGCACCTGCATGCACCGATCCGCCACTGTTAAATCTCCAGAGAATATTACCAGTCTTTGCGTCCAATGCATACATATTATTCGCGCCTTGCCCTGCTGCCATTGAGCCAGCATACACAACTTCATTGGCTACCGTCATTGGAGCTTCAACCTTCCCACCTGCTGCTGTCTGCCAGATAATCTTGCCAGTTGCTGCGTCGAGCGCACTCCACGATCCACCTGTGGTAGTCTCACCCGAGGGCTGTAGCTTGTACTCCTTGAACTCGGAGTTTAAGTTCCCAACATAAATTTGTTGACCATCTGTGGCTGAACCCCACTGTGCAGCGTACGAGCCACTAGGACCAAAGGTTTGGCTCCAGACAACTTCGCCAGTATCCGCATCAAGCGCCCAAAAGATACCGCTTTTCTGAGCTGCGCCGACTAAGTCGCGCCGTTTTCCATCCTTCTTCACAGTAAATAGCATTGGTGCCTGAGCAAAGTCATAGTCTTCTCCTTGTGGGTCAGGGCAATTCGTCGGATCGAAGCCTGGAAAGCAGGCTTGATTGAACGCATCGTACCCTTGGAGTCTTCTCGCCCACTGAATCGCACCAGTATCGAGATCGAATGCCATAATCGAGTCTAGATGATTGTCAGGGTTGAGGCACTGTGACTGCTCGCTGGGCGTTGAGAAATTCGCAATGCAATCTTTTTCCGCCTGAGGCACATTGTAGTTATTGCCAGTGGCGATATATACCGAGTTCCGCTTAGGATCGATTGCTGGTGTGCTACCCCATATTGCTGCGCCTGAGTAGCCACCTGGCTGACCACCATTATCCGGTACGGTGTAAGTCTTCCACAAAATCTCTCCAGTGTTCAAATCGACCCCCATCATGCTGCCACGGAAGGTGCAGCATTTGTAATTTGGATCTGCGCTAGGGTTTCCCTCCTCCAGTGAGGCAAGTCCAACATATATACGGTTGTCATAAACAGCTGGCGACTGAGTGACGATCGCGTCTGAACGCTCTTCAAGTTTTGTCTTCCAAATTAGCTCTCCCGTGTCTTTGTTAATTGCCATCAGAAAGGCACCTTCCTGAGTGCCAATAATTACTTTGTTTCTCTCGACTGCTGGATGTGTACGCGAGACAACTTTTGGGAGATTTGGGTCACTAATGTAGTTAGCGACACCTTTTGACCAAATCTGTTCGCCCGTCTGTGCATCGATCTTAAACAAGTTACCGCCCCAGTCCGGCAAGTATACAGCTCCATCCACTACCGCTGGTGTCGCCGAGATATTGCCGCCGGTTGTAAAAACCCATTTAGGGGACAATTTATTCACATTCGCCGGACTGAGATATTCCTCAGTTGCTTGATAGCGGGTATTCTCTAGATTTTGTCCACCCATCTTCCACTCACTTTTGGTATTAGCACCACTGCCAATTGTTGGCACAATTAGGAGTGATGCTACCGTAACGATGACTATTGCCCATCTCAAAAATGAATAATTTCTAGTCACTGTGCTTCCTTTTCTATCATTACCGAATAGCGATTGACGTTACCGCTATAAGTAAACGAATAAATTCACCTTCGTCCAACAAAAACTTTAATTGAGCCAAATACTAGCGGTTGTCTCCAGATTTGTTAAGCTAGCTAGTTTTTGGATGACAATTAATCTTGCTCAAAGTTTCATAACTTAAACAGGAATTAGCAATCGTGACGTTGCTAATTTGAAATCTAAACTTAATCGCTCTGCTAAATATATCCAAGCTTGATGAAGCATCGGATAATTTTTTCGTTTTGCTACTGCTTCGCCGATCGTCAGGGTTGAGAGTAAGCTTTTATTCATAGTTAATCAGCACGTTTTAAATCCGATCTGTTTTGCCTTCAGTGCAATCAAATCTGAGAATCTCTAAGGTTGTCTGCAACCGCTCAATAAACAATTCAAGCTCTACATAGGTTGCTTCAATTACCGCTAGATTTTGCCGTTTGATTTGGTTTGACTTAAGTTCATTCAATACTAATTCCAACAATAACATAGCCTGCTGGGCATCCACCTGAGCAGTAATAGCGTTATCTATTGCAGTACTCTTATAGTGAGCTGCTAAATAAACAATTGCGTGAATTGTTTGGAAATAAATCACAGTTTGAAAAATAATGTGTGAATTATAAAACATGACAATTTTCTCATTTGGACTGATTAATGTATTGCTGCTAAAAATCGTAACATTCTAGGCTCGAAGTCTCAAGCAATCTACTAGATAAAAAAGGAGATATTAGTACATCTTTCTTAGCTGAAGCATACGACAATCCACTCTATTTGGGCAGCAAGTTCAAATTTGTGAGTTTCGATCGCAATTTGTAGTCTCTTATCGATCTGTTATTGAAGAATTTAGGGTGCAGTAGCTTTGAACGACAAGATTACTGCACTGATATCGAATCATGGTAAAGACACACCTAAAGAGCGCCCCTACAATAGAAAAATTAATGCACAGCCTCAGTAGGCAATTCCGCACCCGCAGGAGAGCGCAAATCTTCCACCATCTCTTGTACCGCAATTGGAGGAGGAGGAGTCAGCCGCGACACCATCAGCGTGACGACAAAGTTAATTATCATCCCGACAGTACCAATCCCTTCCGGGGAGACACCAAAAAACCAAGCTGGCATTTGGTAGAACTTCACCCCAACAATATAGAACAGAGTAAAGATTAAACCAACTATCATCCCCGCGATCGCACCTTCTCGATTCGTTCGTTTGTCGAAAATCCCGAGAACAATTGCCGGAAAAAAGCTAGCCGCAGCTAACCCAAACGCAAACGCCACCACTTG
>NZ_JACJQX010000075.1:0-13975 GCF_014696895.1 Chroococcidiopsis sp. [FACHB-1243]
TACACAACGTCAACCACACGTTGTACAAAACTTTTTTCGTGAGAAACATGTTGCTTACTCCGCTGCCTAAAACTGTTCACCATTCTATGCTCTGGTTAGTAAGTAACAACACATTCCGACAGAGCAATGAGTTCATTCAAAAGACGGCAGCTTCTACAATTGTCTGAACTGACAGCCGGAGCATCCATCCTACAAACGCTTTTTACGTAATGTCTTGAAGGCATTGCCCACTCAAGAACCACGAGTGATTAATGTGGATAAAAATGCAGCTTATCCAAAAGCTATAGAGCAACTTAAAAGTCAACAAGAACTATCTAAACAAGTCGAATTACGACAGAACAAGTACCTAAACAATCAAATTGAGCAGACCACTGATTTATTAAGTGGTTGGTCAAACCAGGAATGGGGTTATCAACAAGGTTTTGCAACACAACCGTTAAAGCTAACTCTAGGAGGTCATTGTAAACATGAATCGTCGTAAATTCTTGGGTATGATGGGAGTCACCAGCGTCGTCGTCAGTCTCATTAATATCTTGGCGCATGGCATTAAATCCCATGCACAGCAGTTGTCAGGCGATCTCGCCGAGCGCTTCCGGCGCAGGTCGAGAGAGTCCGAAGTCCGCGGGCTGGCTGAGCCGTTTAAGGGCGTCACCACAAACGGCGGCATTGTCTCAGGTTTGTTCCCCATCCGCTCAACCGGAGTTTCCACTGCGCCCGTCCGCAAGACCGCCGAAGCTTTTCTCACCACTTTGACCCCCAAGCAGCGCGCCAAGACGATGTTTTCGGTTGACGACCCGGAATGGCGTAAGTGGATGAACCAGCACTTCTACATCCGGCAGGGCACGGGCTTTTATGAAATGACTAAGGCACAGCGCGAGGCGACCTTCGACCTGCTGCGCGCCTCCCTGAGCGCTAGGGGATTGAAGCAGTCGCGCGACATCATGCGGCTCAATCACACGCTGGGCGAGCTGAATAACAACTTTGCAGAATACGGCGAGTGGCTTTACTGGATCGCTGTGATGGGCGCGCCTTCGGATAAGGAGCCGTGGGGCTGGCAGCTCGACGGTCACCATCTGGTCATCAACTACTTTGTGCTGGGCGACCAGGTCGTAATGACACCCACCTTCATGGGTTCCGAGCCGGTGACGGCTTCCTCCGGCAGGTACAAAGGCACGACGGTGCTGCAAGTCGAGCAGGAGCGCGGCCTGGCACTGATTGACGCGCTAGATGAAGCGCAACGCCGAAAGGCGATCCTTGAGGTCTCCAAAACCCGCAACAATAGCGTGGGTGAAGCGTTCAGTGACAACGTCGTCCTCGACTACGCTGGCATTCGCGCTGCGGAGTTTACGACCAAGCAGAAGGAGCAATTGCTCAATTTGATCGGCGAGTAT
The DNA here is from genome assembly GCF_014696895.1 of Chroococcidiopsis sp. [FACHB-1243]. Lineage (NCBI taxonomy): Bacteria > Bacillati > Cyanobacteriota > Cyanophyceae > Chroococcidiopsidales > Chroococcidiopsidaceae > Chroococcidiopsis > Chroococcidiopsis sp. [FACHB-1243]. The sequence goes on from NZ_JACJQX010000075.1 coordinate 1,392, forward strand.
GTAGGGAACATGCGCGACGGGCACGCGAAGGTCAAGATAGATGAGGTGCAGCAGCATCTGGACGAGACTCGGTTCGCCTGGATTGGCGGGACGGAGCCGAACAGCGTTTTCTATTACCGTACACTTAATGAGCAAATAAGGACACGACACGTGAGATTTTTCATTAAACAGTATTGGTGGGTCACTGGACTTGTGCTTGTCGCAGTTGCATTGAGTGTATGGCTGCCAACGACCATTCATCGCAATCATTCATTAGCAAACGCACGAGCAGAGTCAATGTTGAAACAACAAGCGCAAGTGGAGCTAAAATCCGAATCCGACGAAAAACAGATGTTGCAAGTTCTTGAAGAGCTTGAGCGCAATCAGCGGTCAGGAAACTGGAACGCTTCTGTTGAAGATGGACGATTACTACGAATTCTAGCAGAGTCAGTCGGTGCCAAGCATGTTGTAGAGTTGGGGACCTCGAATGGATATTCAGGAATTTGGTTGGCAATAGCACTTAAAACAACTGGCGGTAAGCTCACCACCTACGAAATAGATTCTAAAAGAGCAGCACTTGCCCGCGAGAATTTTCAGCGTGCGAGGGTGAGTGACTTGGTGACACTGATTTTGGGTGATGCCCATGCCGAGGTTGCAAAGTTGAGTAAGCCGATAGACTTCGTCTTTATTGATGCTGATAAAGAAGGCTATCTCGATTACCTCAACAAACTGCTACCACTTGTGCGACCTGGTGGACTAATTGCGGCTCACAATATGCAGTCACCATCTCCCGATCCACAGTTTGTTCACGCTATCACAACTAACTCGAATCTTGAAACTGTCTTTCTCAATATGCACGAGCAAGGAATGAGTATATCGCTAAAGAAACGCTGACATTAACAATTCCTACAACCCAAATTAAGAAAAATTGGCTGTGTTACAAAAAATCTAGAGAGCGCTGCATGCAGTGCCGAAGTATGTATATTACAAAACTACATCTAGCGTTTGAGAAATTTTTTGCAACACAACCCAAATTCATGCATCAAATCTTTGAGGTAAGCTAATGAACTTTTAAAAAGTATAAAATTGAATTTCAAAACCATAGAGGAATGTGGAATATGCCTGCAAAGGGATTCCTGAATCAGGAGCAGAAGGAGCGGCTACAAACAGTGGTAAGAAAAGCTGGTTGTCCACAATTGCGAGAGCATGCCCTGATTCTCCTACTACAAAACGACGGGGAAACTTATGAGGAGACTGCTGACTTCATTGGGCGTGGCTACCACACAGTAGCTTACTGGTGTATGCATAGAGACCCAGATAATCTGGAGAGTTTACGAGATAAAAGAGAGCAAGGGAACTACCGAAAAGCGACTGAAGAATACATAGCATTATTACAAGAGGTAATTGAAAAAGCCTCAATCGAATTTAGGTGTGAATTTGGTAAATGGACAACCCAAAGATTAGCAACATATTTACTAGAACAGATGGGAATTAAATTAAGTGGGAAACAAGTTAGTCGGACTTTGCAAAAAAAGTACGCCTACATTTGGGCAAAATACAGCTTAGAAGCGAACAAAATGTAGCAGAAAGAGTAGAATTTCGAGAGAAGTTAAAGACTTATTTAAAAGTAGGGAAGGTAGCACTAGAGGTTTTGCAGACCTGGTTTTGGGATGAAACTGGCTTTAGTTTGAGAGTGATATGGTGCAAGTGTTGAACATATAGAGGTCGCCGAAGTAAAGTTACAGAACAAAGGAGACGAGGACGAGTAAATGTAATAGGCGGGCTACGCTATCATAACCAAAAAAGCATAAGCTTTTTTGTTGACTAAGGTGATAGCGAAGCGTTTTTTAAACAGTTAGGAAAGCTGAATAAATTCGGTTACTAAGAATGGGTTGAGCAAGGAAACTCTTCTGAGTTGTATGAGAAAATAGAACCGCGAGTTCTAGTAATCTTGGATAATGCTAGCTATCACAAACGACAAGAGACTATCAAAAAATCGAGCAAGCACTGCCAAATATCTAGTTATGTTTTTTACTTACTTGTAGCCCAGACTTTAATTTAACTGAGTTAGTGTGGCATGCGTGAAGGAGTTTATTGCACATCGATTATTTCAGACCATAAAGCAACTTAAAGAACTTCTACAAAGATTACTTAACGATGGGGAATTAGTCATTAACTGGAATAGAAAAATCCGTAATAAAGGAAACAAAATTATTACGAACTAGATGTCTATTAGCTTAGCTGCATAATTCAACTCAGGGAACAGGGTTTCTCTGTCCAACCCAAGTTTTTGCAACACTACCCTCGAAACAGCCTGAATCAAAAGCTGTTTCTTTAATAGCCAAGGCCTAGACAAAATTGTCCCATCTTACTGGGAGGTAATCAGCTGTGACTAGTAACCGCCGTTTAGGAGCCAGAGAACTGACTTTGCTGACTCTGTATAGCAACTGTCGGTTATCAATGGATGTATTTGAGTTTTACCGTAAGTGGAATGTTACTCAAAGACAAATTGCCATTATTTGCCGGTGTAGCCCTGCCACTGTTGCTCGTTGGTTTGGCAGTCCACGTCAGGTTCCAGAACCCATCTACACTCGTAGATTAGCTGAGATGGATTTGATTTGGGAGTTTTGGGAGCAAATTCCTGCTGAATTTAGAGAGCGGCTGTGTTCTGAACAAAATACTGTATAAATTAGTACATTTTTAGTTGAAAAATGGGTAGAACCCCAAAAAACTATCACCATGAGAGTTTTTGTTTGCCCTTTGAGGCTTGACTCATTGACAATAATTGCCAGCGTAGGTAATTTTATGTATTTCTATCTTTGTAAAAAAGTTGCAATTGTCACTGGCGCGTTGCAGTCATTAAGTCGCGCGATCATCGCTCTATCTTGGACGCGATGTAAATTAAATGCGAATTACACTGAGTATCTTATTTCGATTAGCGCCGACATTCCTACTGATATCACTATTCGCAATAGAGCATTAGCTGTATAAACTAATTTTAAGTTTCTCAATTGATTTGCAGAGAAAGAGAACACATATGAGGATCAGATTAAGACGCCGCCGCTTCGGTCAATTGATGGTGATTGGTACGGCGATCGCAACAGCAGGGAACTGGATGAAGCGATCAACTGCCCAAACCAGTCCTCAACCATCACTAGTTCTATCTCAGCCTGATACCGTGAAGGTGGCACTGAACATCAATGGCAAATCCCATTCACTCACGCTCGATCCACGTGTGACCTTACTAGATGCGCTGCGGGAACATATCGGGCTGACCGGCTCGAAAAAAGGCTGCGATCATGGGCAGTGCGGTGCCTGCACAGCGATCGTTAACGGGCGGCGTGTACTATCCTGCTTAATCCTCGTGGCGACCTGCGAAGGCAGAAACGTGACAACGATTGAGGGCTTGGCGCGTGGTGACGATCTACATCCAATGCAGGCAGCGTTTATCAAGCATGACGGGTTTCAGTGCGGTTACTGTACACCAGGTCAGATCTGCTCGGCGATCGCCGTTTTAAACGAAGCGCAAAACAGCGAGGCGAGCTACGTCACAGGGGACGTGCGGCGGGAAATGCGTCCAGTACAGCTCTCTGACGATGAGATTCGAGAAAGGATGTCGGGCAACATCTGTCGCTGCGGCGCGTATCCGCACATCGTTGCGGCGATCAAAGAAGTTCACACGGGCAAAGCGCAGACACAAACCTGGCAGTTTGCGGGTGAAAACGAGATGGCAATTTTCGATGTGCCAGAAATGTAGACCAAAACAGGCGATGGCTATAGAATATGAGACCCTTTAGATATACGCAAGCTAATGACGCGGGCGCAGCTGTGCGAACCGTAGTGGCGAATGCAAATTCCCAATTTCTGGCGGGTGGTACTAACTTGATCGACTTAATGAAGGAAGATGTCGCCCGTCCCGTTGAATTAGTGGACATTACGCGCCTGACGCTGACGCAAATCAGAACCGTCGCCGGAAGTGGCAATCTGTCGCTTGGCGCGTTGGCAAAAAATGCCGATACCGCTAATCATCCGTTAGTGCGGCAAAACTATCCGCTGTTGACGCAGGCAATTTTGGCAGGCGCAAGCGGGCAGATTCGCAACATGGCGACCAACGGTGGCAATCTGAATCAGCGAACGCGCTGCCCGTATTTTTACGACACGGCGATGCCGTGCAACAAACGCGAACCGAATTCGGGCTGCGGCGCGTTGGAAAGCATTAACCGCAATCACGCGCTCTTCGGCTGGTCAAAAGAGTGTATTGCCACGCACCCGTCAGACATGGCAGTCGCGGTCGCGGCGCTCGATGCGATTGTTCACGTTCAAAAGGCAGACGGCACTCAGCGCCGCATTCCGTTCGCCGACTATCATCGCCTGCCTGGAGACAATCCCGAACGGGACAACACGCTGACACACGGGGAGTTGATTACCGCGATCGAACTGCCGAAAAATAATTTTGCTGATAAATCTTACTATCTAAAAGTCCGCGATCGCAGCAGTTACGCCTTCGCGCTCGTCTCGATTGCTGCCGCCTTGGAAACCGACGGCAACCAAATCAAACAAGTCCGGCTGGCAATGGGCGGCGTGGCGCATAAACCGTGGCGAGCGTTAGAAGCCGAAAAGTTTCTGACGGGCAAAGCGGCGACCGAAGCGAATTTCAAATCGGCGGCGGACGCGGAAATGAAAAACGCGAAACCGCTCGAACACAACAAATTCAAAGTCGAGTTGGGCAGACGGGCGATTGTCCGCGCGCTGACGCAGGCAATGAATGGCGGCACGAACGCATAAAGTTTTAAAGCAGGAAGAATAAATAAAATGGCAGAAATGGGCAAACCCGTAGACCGCATTGACGGGCGGCTAAAAGTGACGGGCGCGGCGAAATATGCCGCCGAATTTAATCAAACTAATATGGCTTACGCTTTTCCGGTGCGTTCGACCATCGCTAACGGCACGATTACCAGCATTGACCGAAACGCGGCTTTGAAATGGCCGGGCGTGGTGGCGGTTTTGACGCACGAAAACGCCCCGCGTCTCAAAGCCTTCAATCAGCAGGAGTTCAGTCGAGCCGGCGGGCGTTTGGGCGAGAATCTGGTGCCGCTGCAAGACAACAAAGTTCATTATTTCTGGCAGTTCATCGGGGTGGTCGTTGCCGAAACTTACGAGCAGGCGCGTCACGCCGCCAGACTCATGCGCGTCACATACGCCGAAGAAAAACCGGCGATCGATTTTGAAAGCGAATTGCCGAAAGGTTTCCGACCGGAGACAGCCCAGGGTCAACCGGCGCAGCTCAATACCGGTCAAGCCGCTTCGCCGCTCACCGCCGCGCCGGTGAAAATTGAGCGAACTTACACGACTCCGACGGAAAATCATCATCCGATGGAGCCGCACGCGACCGTTGTCACTTGGGAAGGGACGGACAAACTTACCATTCACGAATCAACGCAGGACGTGCTGACGGTGCGTGCGATTACGGCTTATTTCTTCAGCTTAAAACCGGAAAACATCCGCGTGTTGGCACCGTTCATCGGGGGCGGGTTCGGTTCAAAATCAAATCCGTGGACGAACATCGTGTTGGCAGTGATGGCTGGTCAAGCGGTCAATCGTCCGGTCAAGCTCGTCATCACGCGCCAGATGATGCAGACGAACGTCGGGCGGCGCAGCGAGACGAAGCAGCAGGTCGCGCTCGGCGCAAGTCGGGACAGAAAGCTCCAGGTGATTCGCCACCACAACAATTCATACTCGAACAACTTGACGCAATATTTCGAGCGGAGCGGCAGCCCGACTGGAGTTTTATACACTGCGCCGCTCCGCGAGATTACTTATCAAGTAGCCCGTTTAAACATCGGCGCGCCAACATTCGCGCGCGGTCCGGGCGATTCGCCGGGCAGTTTCGCTCTGGAATCGGCGATGGACGAGATGGCACACGAGCTTAAAATTGATCCGATTGAGTTTCGCATCATCAATCACTCAACAGCCAACCCGGTCAACAAACTTCCGTATTCGAGCGAACACCTAATTGAATGTTACCGCACGGGAGCCGAAAAGTTCGGCTGGGCGCGCCGGAAACAGCAACCCAGGCAAACGCGCGACGGGCGGTATCTGGTCGGTTACGGGACGGCGGCGGCGACTTATCCGGCTTCGCGCGCTTCCGCTTCGGCGCGCGTGCGGCTCGCGGCGGACGGCAGGGTCGTCGTGCAAAGCGCGACGCTAGACCTCGGCACCGGAACTTACACGATTATGGCGCAGACGGCGGCTGACGCGCTCGGCGTTCCGCTGGAAAAAATCCGTGTCGAGATCGGCGACTCAGATTTGCCGCCCGCGCCGGTCTCCGCCCGTTCGATAACGACGGCGAGCGTTCTGCCGGCGGTGCTGGCGGCGTGCGAGATGCTGCGGAAAGATTTAATGCAGTTGGCGACGGCGGACGCGAAATCGAAATTAAACGGCGTCAATCCCGCCGAAATCATTTTTTCCGACGCAAAGTTTTTCGTCCGTAGCGACCGCTCGAAATCCGATTCCTACTCGGACATTTTGCGCCGCAACAACAAAACGGCGTTGGAGGCTTGCACGACGGCGATGCCGGCATCGGGCAGCGGATTGGGCGCGCCCGGCGCGTCTTGTATCTTAGCGCCGACGGATTCGGAAGAAAATTCGGACGCGCAAAAATACTCGTTTCAATCGTTCGGGGCGCAGTTCGTCGAAGTGTGGGTGGACGAGGATTTAGGCACGATTCGCGTCAGGCGCGTGACGACCGTTCACGATGTCGGGCGCATTATGAACGAAAAAACCGCCCGCTCGCAGATAATCGGCAGCGTGATTTACGCTTTGGGAGAAACGCTAATGGAGGAAACCCATTTCGACAAACGCTTTGGCAATCCGGTAACGCGCACTCTCGCCGACTATCACGTTCCGGTCAATCTGGACGTGCCGCCGATTGACGTGCATTTTATCGGCAAACCCGACCCGCACATTTCGCCCATCGGCGCACGCGGCTTAGGCGAAATCGCCAGCGTCGGCGTAGCGGCGGCAGTGGCAAACGCGATCTTCAACGCGACGGGCAAGCGCATTAGAAATTTACCGATTACGCCCGACAAGTTGCTATGACTAACCAATCCCCAAGGAAAAGAACGAATGCGAGAATTACAAGCGATCGTTGAAACGTATAAACAAATCACACATTCGGATCGAAGAGTTGCGCTTGCTACGGTTGTCAAGGTTAGCGGCTCAACCTATCGCCGCCCCGGTGCGCGTATGTTAGTCACACAAGACGAATACAGTGTCGGAACGATTAGCGGCGGCTGTTTAGAGCACGATGTCGCGATCCGATCGCAGCAAGTTATGGCAACGGGTAACGCTGCGATCGTCAAGTATGACAGTACATCTGATGACGATATTGTCTGGGGACTAGGACTGGGATGTAATGGGATTGTTTACATTTTGATTGAATGTATTGAACTCAAACATGAGCTTAATCCTTTGGCATTTATGGCTCATTGCTTAGATCGACAGCAAGTTGGAGTTCTGGCAACGGTATTTGCTATTGAAGGACAAGCAAACTCGATCGGCAATCACCTGATGCTTTATCCTAATCATGTCGTGTGTAGCGATATTGAAGATAGTATACTACGTCAAGCGGTTCTAGCAGATGCTCGAACTGCTTACCTAGAGCGACAATCTACCCGTAAGTCTTATTCAGTCGCAGGAAGTGTAATCGAAGTCTTCTTCGATGTGATTCAACCTCCTGTGCCTCTCGTCATTTTCGGAGCAGGTCATGATGTCAGTCCCATCGTGCAGTTTGCTAAAGGACTAGGTTGGCACGTCACGGTTGTCGATCCGCGTTGTTCAGACGCTTCTCCAACTCGATTTCAGACCGCAGACTGCGCGCTGCCAGTGCGATTAGAAACCGTGCATCAGAAAGTCGCGTTGAATCACCAAACAGTCGCACTAGTGATGACTCACAACTATCTTTATGACTCAAAACTACTTCAGCTATTGCTTCCATCTCCAGTGCGGTATATCGGAGTGCTAGGGCCAAAACACAGAATCGATCGATTGCTGCAAGAACTGCGGGCTGAAGGCATGGTTTACAGTGAGGTCCAACTAGAGCGGTTGTATAGTCCGGTTGGTATCGACATCGGAGCGGAGACACCAGAGGAAGTTGCCTTGGCGATCGTCTCCGAGATACAAGCGGTTTTAGCCAGTCGATCGGGTGGATTTCTGAGAAACCGTCAAGGGCCAATTCACGATTCGGCTGAACCCATGCCACAACCCAACACCGTATGTATAGACGGAGTGTTGATGAATGTCTAACAGAGCAGATGCCGTACATCTTGATGAATGGTTGATGCACAGATGAACGACCTCTCAGCGATCGGTGTCATAATTTTAGCTGCAGGTGCATCCACTCGTTTAGGCACCCCGAAACAACTCCTGCAATATCGCGGACAGAGCTTGCTGCGCCATACCGCAGAAGTGGCGATCGCCTCAGGCTGCCGACCGATTATCGTGGTGCTGGGTGCACAGGTGGAACGACTTGAGGCGGAAGTGATGCAATTGCCAGTGTACGTCGTTGAGAACAACCACTGGGCAGAAGGCATGAGTTCTTCCATCCAAACAGGACTGACGGTATTGCAGTCGATCCATCCACCTGTCAAAGCAGTGGTGATGCTGTTGTGCGATCAACCCTTTGTTTCAGTCTCGTTGGTGCGTCAACTGATTGAGGCATACCACTGCACGGGTAAACTGATTGTTGCCTCAGAATACGCCGATACTGTTGGTGTACCTGCGCTATTTAGCTGTGAATTATTTGCAGAATTGATGATGCTCGATGCAGTAACTGGAGCAAAGCAGGTGATTAAGCAACACATTCAGGAAGTCTACCCAGTTTCTTTTCCAGCAGGCGCGATCGATCTCAACACCCTAACCGATTGCGAGCAGTTTGAGAAAATGTTCAACAATAATGCAGACGGGTCACTAGAAAAGCACTCTAATTGGTCGTGCGTCAAGAAAGCATGGGATTGATATTTATACCGCTTTTATCACTCTAACCAGAGAGTATTTAGAATAGAAGTAGATATTACTGTTTTAAAGTGAGTATGTCAGCCGCAAGATCTGCTCAACCCACGATTCGATTTGTCGATGAATATTGTCAACTATTTGAGGCTCTTCCAAGCTTTTGGTGACCTATGGCAGGATCGAGATATCTACCTTGAGGAAATTAATCAGGTTTTGGAATTCCTTCAGCATCTTCTACCCGATCCAACACACCTTCAACTTGACACTTGGGATCTCGATTTTGCAACTAGACATCTCAGCTTAACGGTTTCCTCAACACAAATCAGTGTTCCATGCCCTGTATGCCAGGGGTTGACTCAACGAGTGCATGGCCGTTACGAACGCACACTGCAAGAGTTACCCTGTGTCAACTATAGTATGTCTTTGCTGCTTCTGGTTCGCAAGTTCTTCTGCATCAATGCAGGCTGTAACCGCCGCATCTTCACGGAGCGACTGCCTACTGTAACTGCTCCCTGGGCACGTCGAACCATCGGTTAGCCCGACGATTAATCGCCACTGGCTTGGCACTCGGAGGTGCTGCTGGAGCACGATTGAGCCACCAATGGAGCAGTGGTGTCAGTGACAGCACCCTCTTATCCCTCCTGTCCGAACAAGCATCACCGCCGATTGCACCCGTTAAGACTGTGGGTGTAGATGATGCGCGCTTTTCGCAAAGGGCAAAATTATGGCACGATTTTGGTAGACCTGGAGCGGCATCGCCCGATTGCACTGCTCGAAGACCGAGAGGCAAACACCTTAGCCGAATGGCTTCATCAGTATCCAGGGGTGCAAGTGCTATCGCGAGATCGGGTAATGTTCTAGGTTTATTGTTTTTGAGAATTTGTGCTTGAATCGAAGCATCAACAATACGAAGTAGCCAATGACGGTTCTCGAACCCTTTCACTGTCCGGACTGCAATGACAAAATTGCAGTTATCAAGCACGGTAAAATACCCAATGGGAAACAACGCTACCTGTGTCAAAATCCCAACTGCGATCGTCGCACCTTTGTTCGGAACGATGCGTACCAAGGCTACTTACCTCAAGTCAAGGCGCAAATCAGGGTTGTGTTGCGAAAACTGGGGCAGCAGATGGTAGGGTGAGAGATCGTATCGGCTTGCTCCTATCTCCATGTCCAAATTCAACCCCTTTAAGTGGCGGCACTACGAACCAGAAATCATCTTGCTGTGCGTGCGCTGGTACTTGAGTTACCCGCTTTCTTATCGGCAAGTGGCAGAGATGGTAAACGAGCGGGGTATGGATGTGCATCACACAACAGTGTTTCGTTGGGTACAGCGGTATGTACCAGAAATAGACAAGCGCTGCCGACCGCACCTGCGTTCCACAAATGATTCCTGGAGAGTAGATGAAACTTATATCGAGGTTAAGGGTCAGCCAAAATATCTGTACCGGGCTGTGAATTCAGCCGGAAATACTTTGGATTTTTTGCTGACAGCTAAACGTGATACTGCAGCAGCAAAACGTTTTTTCCGTAAGACACTCAAAGCACTTCACACTTGTGATCCACGAGTGATTACTGTGGATCTTAATGCTGCTTATCCTAAAGCTATTGATGAACTCAAACAGAAAGAAGATTTGCCAAAACAAGTGAAATTACGGCAGAGAAAGTATTTGAATAACATCGTCGAACAAGACCATCGCGGCATCAAACGATTAGTCAAGCCAGGGATGGGATTTGGCTCATTCCACACGGCACGACGAACGATAAGAGGATACGAAATTATGAATATGATCTGCAAAGGGCAAATTGAAAAAATCGAAAAAGGAGCCGTTACTGAACGGGTGAAATTCATCGCTGAAATCTTTGGAGTGGCTACATAATCAATTCCTTTTTCAAGAAGTTTTCTATCCTCAACAACTTTTTGCAACACAACCTGGAAAAGTGCCAATACTAGTAACTCGCTGGCTACCTACCCTACTGTACGTCCGGTTCTGAGGGGGGAAAGGAACCTCACGGTTCCTGCCCTACCCGACTATTTATCAATTGCTATGAATTTGGTTTACCAATTTAAGGAAAAACAATAAATCTATAACGCTACCATTTTCCCATTTAGTACTCAGGTCGAGCTGATGAGGTGGAAAATGATCGGCGGCTCCACTTCAAATTGCCTTAGCTCTGAGAGAGCACCATTCTCCCTATCTAGTAAGTAGTTCGACTCAAGACCCTCTATGGTTCGACCATTGTTAAAGCACGTAAGTGATACCTTAGTCTTAAGAACTCCGTTCTCAACGATTCCTGTACCGTTGATGAGACCACGGTCGGTGCCGCCGCACAACATGAAATAGGTAGCGTTCCCAGCCACACTGAACGTCCCATCTTCGTTACGCCTAATTGAACGCAAATGGGTTGCGCCATCATCAAAATCGATACCTTCCCATAGACCAACGATGGGAATTGCTTTCTCATTATTTGCTAGGACGCTCTGACCATTAAATCCCATAATTATGAATGTAGCTGTTGCGATCGCTATGATCGTAGCCATTGCGATCGTTCGATAAAGTTTCATATTTTTCTCCCTGTTACTTCTACCATCTTCAAGTACTAATAATTTGTTTACTATAAATACGAGTAATTGTAAAGTAGTTCTCTAGAAACTTTTATGAATAAAAATTTGGTATTTGCAACACATTTTTCTATTGTTTTTGGTTATTTATTATTTTTGAGCTTAATCTTTTATTTCACTTTGATTGTTTCACTACTAATTATTTAAATTTCTAATAACCCTCTTTTGTCACTTTCCGGGTATAATGAGTAAAAGAATTAAAAAATAAAACTCTACAAGGTAAGTAGAGCAATGGATGTAGAATTACAAATCCTGAAGCATTTGGCAAGAGATGCCCAGCCAACAGTGGCAGTCATAGATGAATATTGTGCAGAATATAAAGACTTATTTAAAGAAGTCAGAAACTACGAGTGCTTCAAATATTTGCACTTGGGGATAATTTCACCAATCAAAAGAAAATCATTACCAGAAATAGCTAAAGTAGTAAGTATAAACTCTGCCCAGTCATTACATCATTTTATAGCAAATTCGGAGTGGACGGTCAGTGAATTAAAAAGTCGAAGGTTAGCGAAAACAAAGAAAGCATTAAATGGAAATGCCATCACCGTAGTCATTGATGAAACAGGAGATAGAAAAAAAGGCAGAAGAACTGATTATGTAGCAAGACAATATTTAGGAAGTGTCGGAAAAATAGATAACGGGATAGTTTCAGTTAATGGCTATGGAGTTTACTGTCATATAACTTTTCCTTTAATTGTTAAAGTGTTCAAACCTAAAGGAACGCTAAAAGCCGAAGATAAATATCAAACTAAAATTGAGTTGGCAGCAGAAATTATTACAGAATTAATTGAAAAGGGCTTTAATATTGAATTGGTACTAGCAGATAGCTTATATGGTGAAAGCAGCCAGTTTTTGAGAAAAGTAGCTGAATATACTAACCAGAGCATAGAATGGTGAACAGTTTTAGGCAGCGGAGTAAGCAACATGTTTCTCACGAAAAAAGTTTTGTACAACGTGTGGTTGACGTTGTGTA